>JAYSRS010000562.1:0-9184 GCA_043720935.1 Saprospiraceae bacterium | reverse complement strand
TCAATGGATTGATAACATTTGAGAAATTTTTTAAATTTCTTAAATGTGTGCAAACTGTAAAATGATAAATGAAACATCCCAAAATTTCCTAAATCTTTTGCCGCAAAAACACCATTTTTTACTTAAAAATTGGTTTGCGACATAAAACCGATAATTCCGTTAAGATTTAACGCTTTACAATGGCAAATGTAATCTTTGAGTAGTCAAAAGTAAAAATAATAAAAAAAAAATCAGAAAACGCTCTAAAAATCACCCCGTTCGGTCGCCATCTTTTCAAACGCGCTACGTATTATGGTGTAGGTCTCCGTTCGCCCACCGTGTTGCACGTCAGCGTTTTCAAATCCGCCACGCCTCATGCGACCCGTCCCAACCTATGTGAATCCATTTTAAATTACACCGCTCAAAAAATTACCCCCGTCAGTATTTTGATATTTATATCGTTAAAATAAACAATGAGTCAGTCAATTTATTAAAAACTAAGACGAGCTACCCTTCAGTATTTGGCCTAAAAAAAGCGTCTCGACATCATCGGGACACTTTTTTTAGGCAAAATACTGAGGGGTATAAAATCCCATAAAATGTCGTAGCTTTGTTGCCCAAATTAACAGCTCTACATACTTAAATAAACTCATTTACTCATTTCATCATTAGCTATTAAATGAAAAATAACCCTTTCTACGCCTACATCATGGCGTGTATTTTCCTCATTTCGACGGTTTCAAACGCACAACCGACCACTTGGACAACAACAGGTATAGGTGGCGGTGGGGCGTTGTATTCGCCATCTATCAATCCCGCAAATCCCAATGAAATGTACATTGGTTGCGATATGACGGAGCTGTTTCACACCACAAATCAAGGGACAACGTGGGCAGAAAAGCCGTTTCAGCAGATTCAAGGCGGTTTGTATTCGGAAGTACAATTTACGAATGACCCCTCAGTACGGTATTGTATCAGCCATGCAGCGCAAAATAGTGTGGACAAAATACGTCCGTTTAAGTCAACGAATGGCGGCACGACTTGGAATCTGCTCAATTCTAATGCCGTGACAGGTTCGTATGTTGTGCAATTGTTTGCAGATTACAACAATCCTAATCGGGTGGTTTTGACGGATTATTACCAACTTTTTTTATCGCTTGATGGCGGGACGACCTTCACAACTATTTACCAAACGGCTGCTTCTACAATTGGCAACCACGTCGCAGGCGTCTGTTTTGATGGCAACAACCTCTACATTTGTTGTGAAAACGGTATTTATCAGTCCACTAACAACGGCACAACATGGACTTGGATGACGACCGACGGCATTGCGGCAGGTGAGAAAATCTTGTCTTTTACATGGGCCAAAACGGGTTCTGCCTTGAAATTCGTTTGTTTGACGGCTTCTCGCGCGTGGGCAGGCATTCGACGCGGCTCGACTTATTGGGGCAGTATGCGCGGTATTTTTACGATGTCAAACGCCGACGGGCATTGGATAACGCGGACGGACGGCATCAATTCGGCAGCAGGTGATTTTGTGACTTGGTTGAGTATGCCCAAAATGATACGTCAACGGTCTATGCGGCGGGTGGCGATGCCTATTTGAAGCCAATTGTGATGAAATCGGTCAATTCCCAAGCGTGGACGCATACGTTTTTGCAAGCGAATAATCAAAATATCACGACGGGTTGGAGTGGCGAATGCGGCGATGGGCATTGGTACGGTTGCGTTTTTCAGGGTTGGGGCGATGTGGCGATGCAAGGAACGGGCGGCTTGTACAGAACCCGTGATAAAGGCTTGACTTGGACAAAAATCAGCGATGAGTTCCGCGTAAATTCAGTGTCAATTCACCCGACGCAGCCGAATATTGCCTACTACACGACCGAAACAAACGGTTTGTGGTATTCGTCGAATGCCCAAGCCACAACACCGACCTTTACGCAAGTGGCCAATTACACTTTTCGGCATCCGATGCGCGTTTTTTTCAATCCTTACAATCTACAAGAGGTCTGGATTACCTCATTTGGCAATGGCATGAAACACGGCATTGACCAGACAATTACCGTTATCCCTGTCGAATTGGTGTCTTTTTCGGGTAAAAAAATCAACCATGTCAATGTCTTTAATTGGGAAACACTATCTGAATCAAATACCCTTAATTTTGAATTGCAACGCTTAAATAAAGACAATAATTTTGAAACAATAGCCACCCTTAAAGCGCAAAATAAAGCCGCCAAATATTCATTTACAGACGACTTAACGGTAGAAAAAACGTCAGCGACTTTGATAAACTCAATTGATTATTATCGTTTAAAAATTAACGATTTAGATGGAAAAACCACGTTTTCTAAGACAATTGGCCTTGAAAATGATAAAATACTGAGGGGGATAAAAAGTCAATTTCAAGTCAATTTTTCAAACTTTAACATAAATTAACCTCAAAATGCAACCCCTCAATATCAGATATGTCTATTTGGTCACTTTTGGTAAGCACATCGGGACATCTAATTTTAAGCAATGAATCAGCATTACGACATCGTTGAGGCGTGTAAACGCGGCGACCGCAAGGCGCAGTTTGAACTGTACAAGCTCTACTCGCGGGCTATGTATAATATATGCGTGCGGATGCTCGGGTCTGCCGAAAATGCCGAAGACGCGTTGCAAAATTCGTTCGTTGACGTTTATACGAAGTTGGACAGCTTCCGTTTTGAATCCACAATCGGTGCATGGATTAAGCGAATTGTTATTAATAATTGCATTAATGCCTTAAAAAAACGCCGTTTGCAGTTCTCTGAATTGACCGACAACGCCCAAATGCCGTTTGAAGATACCCCCTCAGTATCGGATGGTATTTTGAACGTTTCAGCGATTCAAGATGCGATTCAGAAGTTGCCCGACGGTTATAGAACTGTTTTTAATTTATATGCGTTGGAAGGCTACGACCACGAAGAGATTGGCCAAGTTTTGGGCATTTCCGAAGCCACATCGAAGTCGCAATATTCACGAGCAAAAGCGCGGTTAAGAGAGGTTTTAAAGTCGCCACAAAGCCTAGTCGTGGGCGAATAATTTAGTATGACGGATTTTAATCCGTGAATATTTATTTAACACACCACGGGCTTAAGTCCGTGATACAATTCAAAATAATGGATAATTTAGAAAAATTCATACAAGATAACCGCACTGCTTTTGATTCGGAAACGCCTAATTTAAGCGTTTGGGCGCATATTGAGAACGATTTAAACACTGACATTGAGAACTTCGTGCGCACTAATCGCGTCGATTTCGATACTGAAATTCCCAATCTGAAAATTTGGGCGGCGATTGATAAAACGGTGAATCAATCGGCTGAAAAACGCCTTTTGTATCGACAGTGGTTTGGTCGTCTTGCGGCGGCAATAACGTTGCTTATTGTCGGAGCAAGTGGCGGTTTTTATCTGAAAACTAAGCAAGAAGCACGGGAAATTGCTCAAACAGTGGAACAAATTGCCCCCGATTTTCGCCAAACGGAGCAGTTTTATAAGCAAAAAGTGCAAGCAGAACTTGTCAAACTCGCTAGTTTTCAACCCGAAACCGACCCCTCAGTATTGGCCGATTTAAAGCAGATTGACAATGTTCAAAAGGAGTTAAAGCAAGAACTTGAGGATGCACCCGTTTCCGCAAGAGAGGAAATTGTGAAACGAATGATTGATAATTACAAAATCAAGCTCGGTATTTTAGAGCGCGTTTTGCAGCATTGGGAAGCGTATAAAATTAATAATTCAGAAGAAAAAGAAAGACAACAGCATGAAAAAATATAAGTCATTTCTCAAAAAAATTGCCCTTTTTGCGGCTTTTTCGATTTTTTTTAGCTTGAAAAGCACCGCATCGACGGTTGGCTCAACTAACCCGATTCAGAGCGATACAATTATCGGGCAAGAACAGGAATTTGTTAGAAATTTTAATAAATCGTTTGCCGTAGGCAAAAACGAAGTCGTTATGTTGGCTAACAAATACGGTCGGATTGATGTTAAAACGGGTGCCGCAAATCAGGTATCGGTCAACGTTCGGGTACGTGTCAACGCGACTTCACAGGAAGAAGCGCAAAAAATGTTCGACCGCATCAATATTGCATTTTCAAATGGCCCCGAGTTTGTGAAAGCCGAAACGGTCATTGAAGCGCAAAACGATGCGACAATCTGGCGTTGGAACAAAGCCCAAACTTCGGATTTTGCCATTGATTATGAAGTCGTTATGCCCATAAATAACCGTTTGGACTTGTCTAACAAATACGGTACGTCAACGATTGCAGCCTTGAATGCGGCGGTCAAAATTGAGCATAAATATGGTGATTTTAAATTAGATGGCGCAACCGCAGCTATAATTGATGTGGCTTATGGCGGCGGTCAACTCGGCACAATCAGTGCTTTAAATGCGTCTGTGAGTTACGGAAAATTGACTTCTCCCAACGTCAATGCCTTGAAAATGAAAAGCAAATATTCGTCATTTAAGTTTGGAAAAATGCAAATGGCTGACGTGCAATCTGCTTACGATGACTATCAAATTGATAAAGTAGATAACCTCAAAGTGGAAGCACGATACGGTGACATAAATATCGGAACGGTTGAAGAATTAGCAATAAATAGCAACTATACAGACTTTAAAATCAAGCAGATAGAAGCCAATGCTGATTTTTTAACGCAAAATGGCAACGTGCATATTGGTGGTATAAAATCGGGTTTTGGTTCGATTAACATCAAAGGCAATTACACCGATTACAGTCTTGCGATTGACCCCTCAGTAAGTTATCAGTTGGATGCGACGGGCAGTTATGGCAATCTCCAAAACCCTGCTTCGATAAAAACATCGTATAACAATGAGTCGAATCACAAGCGCGAAGTAGTGGGAACGGTGGGCAATCCAAATACAAAAAGTGTCGTGAGGGTACGTTTAACGCATGGAAATTTTAGAATAAAGTGATAAACCGCATTCATAACGTATAAATTTCCCCCCTCAGTATTTTGACCAAAAAAGCCGTCCCGAAACACTTCGGGACGGCTTTTTTGGTTAAAATACTGAGGGGGGAAAATAACTTACAACCATCTTTTCCAACGGAAATAAATTAACTGAATAATAGCTATCAGAATCATGACTAACCACATGATTGTATAGCCGTGAGGATAGTGGAGTTCGGGCAAAATCTCGAAATTAGTGCCATAAACGCCAACAATAAAGGTCAAAGGAATGAAAATAGCGGAGACAATTGTCAATACTTTCATAATGTGATTGGCACGATTGGATTGCTCCGAATTGTACAAATCATCCAAATTATTAAGCATATCTCTTTGATTTTCAACGGTTTCTATTACTCGAACCACGTGGTCGTAAAGGTCACGAACATAAACTTGGTTCGATGGTTCAACGATTTCACCTGTTTCTCTTGAAAAGCGTCCGACGACGTCGCGTAGAGGTAAAGCAGCGCGCCGTATGAGCATCAATTGCTGTTTGAAGTGATAAATTTGGCTGCGTACTGAGGGGGTCGAATTGCTCAAAATTTCACTTTCTAAGGTCTCAATTTTGTCCTCCAAATGGTCAAGAAGCGTAATATATTCATCTACAATGCAGTCCAAAAGCGCATACATTAAATAGTCGGTGCGTTTTTGGCGCATTTTGCCTTGGCCGTGTAACATCCGTTCGCGGACGACTTTAAACAGGTCGTCAGTGTCCTCTTGAAAGCTCAAAATCACGTCTTTTTCAAGGAAAAATGAGACTTGCTCAGTAATAATTTCGTACAAACCATTGAGCCGCAAAGCCCTAACGGTGATGAAAACACCATTGTCATAGTCGTCCCATTTTGGTCTTTGGTGCGTGTTCAGCACGTCTTCAACGGCGAGTGGGTGTACTTTAAATATTTTTCCAATGTGTTCAATCGTTGGCACGTCTTGCAAGCCGCGTATGTCAAACCAAGTAACCAGATTTTCACTTGAATCTGGACAATCAAGACCTTGCAGTAAATCAATATTTATAGTCGTTTCGTTGTACTGAACGACGGTCGTTTCCGTTGCATCGGCCTTCTGTTCGCCTGTAAAAACGGCTGTTCCCGGGGGCAAACCCGCTTTGATGTGTTGTTTTCTCTTCTTTTTAACGATTTTATTCAGGATTGTCATTGAAGAATGTAGGAAATTTATAGGCGATGAATGAGTTGTGCGCTGACAGTCGTTATATATTAGAAAAACCTAACGCGGGTTTGAAACCCGCGTTAGGTTAATAATCAATTAGTTACAATTAAAAATTATTTCTAAAAATATATGAAACGTACTAGAGAAGGTTGAAATTTTATAAGTCAATTTGGTCTTCAAACAAATTGAATAGAGCATTTAGTGCATTGAGCTTACGCTTAAAGTGTCTTTCCTGCCACATACATCTGATCCAAGGTTGGCACAACGCTACCGCCTTCATTTTCAAGCGTAATGGCGAACATATCCACTTTTTCAAAAGCCTTCATTGGTTGCACTGCCGTCACATCGTAGTCAATTACACCCGCGTCAACGGGTGCGTTTGCGCCTTCAATTGCCCACAATTGATACTGCTTGCCTTTCGGCGGTTTGGGCAAATTGAGGATAGTGAGCAATGTTGCTTTGTCCTTCGCGTTCCAATAGACTTTAACGAGTAAATCTTTTGGTAAAGTAGGATTCGGTGCATTTTCTAACTCAACAGCTCTGGTGTTGGTGTCCCGCAAAATGTTCATTTTTCGTTGTAAATCAACGATAACTTGTTGCTTATCAGCGAGTTGCGCGCTTTCTTTCTGACAATCTGACAATTGAGCCGTTGTGTTATTGGCCTTCATAAAAAACGAAATAGCAGCTACTAAACTCAAAGCAGCAATCGCCCACGGCAACATTTTTCCGAAATTAGAACCCGACGGCGCGTTTTGAGGCGTTATACTGAGGGGGTCTATTTTAGGCGTCTGAATGTCGTTTTTAGTGTCTTGAATAGTATCAATATCGTTTTTGACATCCTTAATATCCGTACTATTGTCACTATTCTCTTCCTTTAATTGTCCCGCCAAATCTGCTTCAAAATTCGTCATAATTTTCGCTTTCATACCCGTCGACGGTTCAACCGCGTGGGCTTGTGCATAGAGTTCTAAGGCCGATTGAGCTTCCTCGATTTCGGCGCGAACTTCGGGAAATGCCGCAGCCCAAGCCTCTACCTGAGCAGCCTCTGCCGCCGATAGTGCATTCATCGCATATAATTCGATGAGACCTGATTCGATAATTTCCGAGAGATTCATTTTTTAACTCTGTTTAAAAATATTATGCGTAATTAATTGAAAACGTTTTTATTAGGTGAATTTATTAGGTGAATTTATTAGGTGAAATAAAGTAAAGAAAGAAGAATTGAAAAGAGTTGTTTCAGAGCGGACATCGCTGCCCGTAGCCGCGTTTTGACCGTCCCTAAAGGCATAGACAAATGCTCGGCTACTTCCGCTTGCGTAAAGCCTTGGAAGTAAATCAAATCCACTAAAACTTTGTAATCGGGAGGTAAGCTTTCGGTAAGCCGTCTCACATCAAGCGTATCGGGGTTGAGCGACGTGCTTTGTTGTGTATCAATCGTATTTACGACATTATCGAGCGACTGGTTTTGCTGCTTAAAATTTTTTGCGCGGGTTGCATCAATCGCCGTGTTGCGCGCAATGTTTATCAGCCACGTGTAAAGTCGTCCTTTCATAGTATCGTAGCTGTCAATGTTTCGCCAAGCCTTCGTAAATGTATCTTGTAAAACCTCTTCTGCCAACTCTTTTGAGTGTACAACGCGTAAAATCGTTCCATATAAAGCTCCTGAATATTTATCGTACAGTAGCGATACACCTTCAGCATCGCGGCTGCGGAGTAATTCGATGATAGTTTCATCGGCATTTCGTAAAGCTAGTGTATCCAAAATTTAGGTGACTAATGTTTAAAATTATTGTGCGTTGTAGAATCAAGAAGCGCAAAAGTAATGCTTAAAATGACGTTACAAAACTCCCCCCTCAGTATTTTTAAGTTTTATTCTTTATAAATGACAAAGAGGGCAGAGTTTTAGGTCACATTTTAGATATTCAAAGCTCTTTGCCATTCAGTAGAAACAAAACCCGAAATCTTATTTTTTCATTGCGCACTCATCTACGCAGCTATGTGGAAAACGGTTTTTAAAATCGTTAAAAAAATAAAAAAACTTCTGATAAAACTAATCCATGAGGTGTAGGTCTTGTATTGAAATTGCAAATATATGAGAAAAATTTATTTATGAATTCTTTATTTAACTCCTGTCAATTGTTGTAATTTTGCCCACAGGTTCTCACCCAAATCTAGAATCTTATCGTTCAATATCTATTTTAAAACTGTTTTAAACAAAATTTGTAATGAAAAAATTAACATTACTCCTATCAATTATTGTCGCTTTTTCGGCAAAAATGACGGCGCAAAGTGCCAATATGACTGCTAAATCTATCGAAGTTAGCCCCGACAAACGCAATGTAACGCGCACGGTCGAAAAAGTCATTGACAAAAAAAAGTGGGAGTTGACCCTCAAAAATGATGACGTGACGAACGTCAAAATCGCAGGAAAAACGCTCGGAAAGGTGTATTATGGCAAATATCAGTCGCAAATAGACGAACTCAAAACGGCGGCTTACGATATGCAAACGTCGTCGGGTGAACTCGGTCAAGATGTTTTTAAACTATCGGACTATCAAAACAGCTCTGCGCCAATGTCGGAGCAAGAAAAAAACGCGACGAATATGATTGAGGAAGCCTTGATTCAAGATGGTTTGATTAAAGAAAACCGCGTTTATAAAATGGTGTTGACCGACAAATTGATGACGGTTAACGGTAAAGCTATCTCGAAAGAAATGCACCAAAAATACGTCAATTTGTACTACACTTATTCGGGTGAGCAAGCGTGCGACGGCTGTCATTTTAAGATGTCAACCGATAAAGCGAAGTAAGCGTTCGGGTAAGTTTGGAACGAGTGAATCTTGTGAAGCAATCAATGTTTTAGCCAATGTTTAGGCCAACGTCGTCGAGGTTAAATACTTCGACGACGTTTTTTTGTACACCTATTCGTAATAAGTGGTTCGACAAAATTATTTAAGGAACGTTGAAAAAATAAAAGCGCATTTTACGGGCTGTTTCTCGCTTCGCTCGAAAGACGCCCTTTAAAGGTTTTTTCTAGGAGGCAGCTTGTT
>JAYSRS010000561.1:0-9184 GCA_043720935.1 Saprospiraceae bacterium | reverse complement strand
TTCGCTAATGTTTTTACTAATTTCTAACTCTTAATTCGCATATATTATTAAAAAGCCCGATTGTACAAGACAATCGGGCTTTTTAATAATATCAAACGGCGTTATCGGCTTTATAGTGCAGCATAACACTTACGAAATCTTTAAGATTTCGTAAGTGTTCGTAAGTAGGTACGCCTATTTAATCGAGATAACTCTTGGAGGGTTCTAAAATTCTCTAAGAGTTGTAACTAATCTGAAATCAATATTTTACAAAAAATCATACCCCTCAGTAGTGCGTTTTATATATTTTAAGAATTAAATTTTAGCCGCAACTAATTGATTATCAACCTAACGCGGGTTTCAAACTGGCGTTAGGTTTTTCTAAAAATATATAAAACATACTACTCAGCAAATTCCCGATTATTTAAGCTCAACTAATTAGCCAACACTTTACGTATTTGATTTTTAACAAAAGTACCGTTGTAGCATAAAGCCGACAATCTCGATGTCAAATACTGAGGGGCCTGTTTGACATTTGAAATCTCTTGAGATTTATTCCACATCAAGATTAACGATGAGGTTTTCCCACATAAATGCGATGCCTTTTTCTGTTACGGCGAAGGTCATGCGCTCATTGAAGGTGTCCGATTTGGCGGATTTGGCTTTCACGCGCACCTCGTCTTTTTTTTCGTCATAACTATACGCGCCCCATTGGTCGGCATCTTTGTTGAAAATAATTATCCAATCCGACGAAGCGGTTGGAATAGATAGGAGCGAATAACGGCCTTTAGGAAGCGGTTTTCCGTTTATTTTTACGTCTTTATCCACCGTAATTGTCGTGGCGTTGTTCGCCCCTGTGCGCCAAACTTTGTCGAATGGCACAAGGTTGCCCCAAATTTTACGGCCTTTGACGGCGGGTTGGTGATAGCTAATCGAGATGTTTTTATCGCCGATTTTGCCTTCCGCTTTGGCGGCAGGGCTTGGTTTTGCCGCGCCTTTGGCATCTTGTTGCGAAAAAGCGATGGTTGTTGCGAGTAGCGCGAACACTAATAAGAGCATTTTTTTCATCTGAAAAAGTTTTTAAATTAATGATGCGTTATGAATTATTATAAATGGTTGATAGTTAGCGAATTATGAAATTCATCATTTATAATTCATCAATTTCGGCTTTGGGATTTTAGGTTGCGGCGTAGCTGCGAAATCTCGGTAACAATAGGCTCAAAGTTCAATTTTCTATGCGGTGTAACCGCAAAACAGCCTGTTTCGCGGTTACACCGCGTGAAAAGTCGTTTGTTGCTTGAATATTACCGAGATTTTGCAGCTACGCCGCAACCTAAAATCTCAAATCAGAAATTGTTGTTTACAAGCCATCACTTTCTAAGACGTTTTCTTTTCAATTAAGTTTTCTGGAATGGAATGAGTTTAGACAAAATAAGTGTTTTATTAGCGATAAATTCCGATTTTACTAAAGGGGGCAAAAAAAATCAGGTAGAAATAAATTTTACCTTAAATTTGTAAAAAAGTAATTTATGAAAAAAATCCTCCTCATTAGCCGCCATGAAATCATTTTGGCGAGCCTTTTAAATCACCTCTACGAACAGGGTTTTGATTCAATCGGTGCCTTGCGCGATGCCGAAGCGGTAGCGTTTCTCAAAACTTTCAAACCCGATTTGGTCATTTTGGGCGGTGCTTTTGAAGCAATTGAAAAAGAAAATTTAACGACACAATTGTTTGATTATCAATCAGATATACGCGTTGTCTCGTATCGAGGTGGCGTCAAGAATTTGTTGGAAACGGTGAATAAGGCATTTCAATAATTTTAATGATTTCAAATTCAACGTTTCAACGTTCGGGGAACTTTAAAGTTCCCGAACGTGTACACGCAACTTGCTCACTTTAAAATTAAAAAATAAATTATGTCTAGTATTTTTACCCGTATTATCAACGGCGACATTCCGTGTCACCGCATTGCCGAAAACGAGCAATTCATTGCTTTTTTGGACGTTCGGCCCATCGTCAAAGGACATACGCTTGTTGTGCCAAAACAGGAAATTGACTACATTTTTGACAATGACGACGCTATTTTGTCGGCTTTATTGCCTTTTGCGAAGCGCGTTGCGGCGGCAGTTGAAGCCGTTGTACCGTGCAAACGCTGCTTTATTTCGGTTATCGGCCTTGAAGTGCCGCATACGCACCTGCATTTGATTCCCGCAAATCGGATGGGTGATTACAGTTTTAAAAATAAAGTGGAGATGTCGGCCACTGAATTAGCGGAATTAGCGGCGGCTATTGCCGCGAGATTCGTTTAGAAAAAGCACATTTGGCACTTAAAAGCCTGTGGAATTGTAAAATTTCACAGGCTTTTGATTTTTTTTTCACCTATATCTAAAAACAAAATCAATGCAAAGCTAAACCCTTAATCCATGGGGAACAAAGCCGTTTAGGCATTTAGTCGCCAAATAAAATTTTGGTACTACTCAAAATTTTGTATTTTTAACGTAAAATTAGATTTCAAATTTAAAAAAAGAGGCCCCTCAGTATTTTCCATAAAATTATGATAATCAAATAGTTAGAGCCTTATTGTAAAAAGTAAACGAAGTTTTGTTGTACAATTGACACTTAGTTACAGTTTTTAAAACCATTTTTTATTTGGCGAAACCCGTTCTACCTTTGTCCCATTATTAAGGCTTTTGTTAGTTATTTTTCAAAGCCTTAACCAAATAAAATCTTTAATTTAAAACTGAATTATTTCAACCAAATTATTTAACGAAGCAGGACTTTAAGTTTTAAATTTCAAATTTCAAGACGTAATAAATTGATTATCAACATTTTTCAAATAGTTGATAATTGAGTCGTTACCTTCTGAAATTTGACATCTGACATTTGAAATCCCTTTAACTAACAACTGCTAATGACACACCTCAGCGCAACACGACCAACAACGACACTCGACAGTCTCGGCATTGTCGGCACAACGGCCATTCACTGGAACCTTTCTCCCGCCGAACTCACCGAAGAAACCCTCAAACGCGGCCAAGGCTCGCTTTCGGATACAGGGGCACTGTTCATTCACACGGGTAAATTCACGGGCAGAACGCCCAAAGACCGCTTCATCGTCAAGGACAATTTGACTAAGAATCGTGTGGATTGGGGCGCAGTCAATCAGCCGTTTGACGCCTCAAAATACGCCGAATTGCGGGCGGGTTTGATGGCTTATTTCACGGGAAGAGAGATTTTTGTCCGCGACAATTACGTGTGCGCAGACCTTGATTATCGGCTCAATGTCCGCACCGTGACGGAATATCCGTGGAGCAATATGTTCGCCGACAATATGTTTTTGCGGTTCGGCCTCAACGACTTGAAAGCAAAAAATATGGATTGGCACGTTATCAATGCCCCTGGCTATGAATGCTCAAATTGGGCAGAATTGGGCTTAAATCGTTCCAATTTTGCCGTTATTAACTTCACACGCCATGAAATTTTGATTGGTGGAACGGGCTACACGGGCGAAATTAAGAAAGGTATTTTCTCCGTTTTGAATTTTGAGCTGCCCGTATTGAGGGGTGTCTTACCGATGCATTGCTCCGCAAACGTGGGTGAAAAAGGCGAAACTGCCATCTTTTTCGGCCTTTCGGGAACAGGCAAAACGACTCTTTCTGCCGACCCACACCGCCGCCTCATCGGCGATGACGAACATGGTTGGTCACCCGAAGGCATCTTCAATTTTGAAGGCGGTTGCTACGCCAAAACCATTGATTTGACGGAAGAAAAAGAGCCCGAAATTTTCCGTGCCATCAAGCACGGGGCCATTTTGGAAAACCTCGTTTATTTGCCAAATACCCGCACACCCGACTATTCGACGAAGGAAATTACGGAAAATACCCGCGTCTCGTACCCGATTCACCACATTCCGAACGTGATGATGCCTTCAAAATCGGGGCATCCGACCGATATTTTCTTCTTAACGTGCGATGCGACGGGCGTCTTGCCAGCGATTTCAAAGCTCAACGCCAATCAAGCCATGTACTATTTTATCAGTGGCTACACTTCCAAAGTCCCGGGGACGGAGGACGGTGTTGCGAAGCCCGAACCGACGTTTTCGGCTTGTTTTGGCGCGCCTTTCATGCCTCTGCACCCGTTTGAATACGCCAAATTGCTCGGCGAAATGATGACCGAACACCGCGCAAACGTTTGGTTGATTAATACGGGCTGGCTCAACGGCGGTTTTGAAAATTCAAAACGTATCAAATTGAGCTACACACGAGCAATGATTACGGCGGCTTTGACGGGTGAACTGGACAAGGTAGCCTGCGAAAAATTGCCAATTTTCAACCTTCAAGTGCCAACAAGCTGTCCGAATGTACCAAGCGAGTTGCTCAATCCTCGCGCTACGTGGGCGGACAGTGCGGCGTATGACGCAAAGGCGAACAGTTTGGCGAAGGCGTTTAATACCAATTTTGCAAAATTCAGCAATAAAAGCGGGGAAGACATTTTGAGCGCAGCACCGCAAGCGATTTAGGAGGTCAAATGTCAAGATTTCAGATTTCAAACGTTAATGTTGATATTTGAAATTTAAAAATCTGATATTTTGCCCCCTCAGTATTTTTACCTTTTTCAAGAAAAAAGAGTCGAAAACGCCTAGTTTTCGGCTCTTTTTTTTGAAACTTGCGGCGAATATTATTACTTTTACCATTAAAAAATACACAAAATGAACCGTTTGGTATTGCTTTTCGTTGCCTTTTTAGGCATGACATTTTTCACAAGTTGCGCTTCGATGAAGCAAAACACTTGGCTCAAATACCACCACAACCAACTTGTACAAGCGGCCACAGGCTCGGCAAGTGCGGAGGAAAAAGTGGATGTTTTGTTGACCAATTACGCCGATTTGATGGAAGAAGGTTTGCGTTTTGTGAACCCGATTAAAGGCGCAAAACACATTCAAAAATATCAGCAACAGAATGCCGAAACCATCGAAAAAATCCTCGGCAGCAGCAATACGTGGATGAATGGCTTGAATGATCAACAGACCTTGATGCTCGGTTTGCGCGTTGTGCAGAAGCCCTACATCAAGCGTTTTGTTGATTTAGGGCCTAAATTTCAACGAAAATATGAGCAATACAAGTTCGTTGCGGATATGACGGGCAAGGTGACGAAGGGCTTTGGAAAAGTCGGTGGTCGGCTATTAGGTTACTGATTTTTATTGAATACGTAGCGCGACTTTAAAGTCGCGCCGCATAAAAATGCCATTTTTTGCTTGGAATTAAGTGAAAAATGGCATTTTTTATGCCAAATACTGAGGGGGTAAAAAAGTTAAATTATTTTTTTCTTTCCCCTGTCATAAATCTTTCTACCTTGTTTTCTCAATTTTAAAATCTAAAAAAAGAAGTATGAATCAAAACGAAGAAACCAACCAACCCGAAGAATTTAAACGCACCCTGACGTGGTTCGACGGGACGATGCTCGTGAGTGGCTCGATGATTGGCAGTGGTATTTTTATTGTTTCCGCCGACATGGGCCGAACAGTTGGCTCGGCAGGTTGGCTGATTGCCGTTTGGTTGTTGACGGGTGTTATGACCATTTTTGGCGCGTTGAGTTATGGCGAATTGGCGGGGATGATGCCCAAAGCGGGTGGCCAATTTGTCTATATTCGTCGTGCTTTTGGCGATTTGACGGCCTTTTTGTACGGATGGTCGGTTTTTGCGGTCATCACGACGGGCGTTATTGCCGCCGTTGCCGTGGCTTTTGCCAAATATACGGCTTACTTTTTTCCCATTTTTAGTCCTGAAAACATCGTGTTCGCAATAGGCAGTTTGAAGGTCAACGCGTCGCAACTATTGGCGATTTTTGTTTTGGTATTACTGACTTTCGTCAACAGTCGGGGTGTTCAAAACGGGAAATTGATTCAATTGATTTTCACATCGGCGAAGCTGATTGCCTTGTTTGCGCTCATTTTTTTAGGGCTGTTTTTCGCTTCTAAAAGTTATCTCGCCGAAAATTTTAGCAACGCTTGGTCAGGCTCTTTGACCCTCAAAAACGCCGATGGTACGTGGCATACTGAGGGGTTGAGTGGGGTAGGTATGTTGTTAGCTTTTGGAACGGCCTTCATCGGCTCATTGTTTTCGAGCGATAGTTGGAACAACGTCACGTTCATCGCGGGAGAAATCAAAGACCCGCGCCGCAGCATTCCGTTGTCGTTGGCTTTGGGTACAATCATCGTCACGTTATTATACGTGTTGGCGAACCTCGCTTACCTCAATTTGCTGCCGCTTCAAGGCTCACCGACGGCCACTGACGTTATCGGACGCGGCATTATGTTCGCCGAAAATGAACGCGTTGGGACGGCAGCCGCTTCGCAAATATTCGGCGCATCGTCCGCGGCATTGATGGCCGCATTGATTATGATTTCGACCTTCGGGTGCGTATCGGGAACGAGTTTGTCGGGCGCACGGGTGTATTACGCAATGGCGCAAGGCGGTTTGTTTTTCAAAAAAGCGGGTGAACTAAACGCGGCAAAAGTCCCCGGGAATGCGCTCTGGATGCAGTGCGTTTGGGCGAGTTTGCTCTGTTTATCAGGTACTTATGGCGATTTATTGGACTATTGCACCTTCGTTTCCTTGATTTTTTACGCCGTGACCATCGCCGCCGTTTTCGTTTTACGCCGACGTGAACCCGACGCCGAGCGACCTTACAAAGTCCCGTTTTATCCGTTCACGCCTTTGATTTACATCATCTTAGCGGCTGGTATTTGCTTGATTTTGTTGATAACAAAAACCACAAACACAGGTTTGGGCTTACTGATTGTCGCGGCAGGTGTGCCATTTTATTTATGGCAAAAAAGAGCAAACGCTTAACGATTTCGGATTTGGGAGGTCGAATTTCGGCGTGAAACACCCAACCTATTTTGGCCATTGAACTGTCTCTTGAAAAAAAATGATTGTTTAATTTTAAAAATGGTTAGTGATGAAAAAAATTCCCTTTTAATACTCTTTGTATCGGCTTGCCTCGTTTGGTCTTGCCAAAAAGAACAAGCCACCGCTACGATTACGATGACTTATCAAATGTCGCAATGCGCTGACCCTTGGATGCAGGAGGCTGGCTATTTCAACAATAAAACGGGTGTTTTGAAGCAATTTTTAGTGAATAAAGGCATTACCGTAAGTAATGTGAGCATTGCGACGGATTGCGGCAATTCGGCAGTTTGCCTCGCTTGCACTTGTGCAGGCTGCGACAAAGCGACGGTGGAAGTTGCGGAAACGGATGTGGCGGCTATGGTCGTTTTCGGATTTAAACGGTAAAAGAATACCCCCTCAGTATTTTGCTCAAAAACAAAGCCCAACGTCTCGCAACGTTGGGCTTTATTTAATTACTTTCACTTTTCAGCAAAATAGTATCTTCTAACATCTGTAAAATGGCTATTTTATATTGGTTTTCGGAATGAATTATCTAATTTGTACGGGTTGAGCGAGTTTAACACCTTTTTCTTTTAATTGGGTTAACGTTATTTTTCCATTGATGTATTGACGAATAGCCTCCTTATGTGCCGCCCGTGTCGCCAAAATTTTAGCAATTTTGCTATCTGATTTAACTTGAATCGTTGCCATCTTTAATTGCTGTTTAATAAAATTAATAGTTTAATATAACAGGTTTAATTTCAACAGAAAAGCTTGAATAAACCTATTTTACCCACAAAGGTAAGCTTTTTTGAAAAATGTACCTATTTTTTATTTTCTTTAAAAAATAGGAAATAGCAATTGATTGTCATTGAGCGTTGCTCTAAGTCTTTGTAAATCAATTCGTCACGCTCAATGATGTATAGGTGCATACGTGTTTGCAACATATTATTTACTATCTTAATAAGTACCCTCTCAGTATTTTAGCGTCTGAAAGTAGAATCGCACACAAATACGAAGCACACAAAACTTATCAATCAATTTTTTATAAAATACTTTTTTTTACGACTCAAATATTTTAGCTTTGTTAAGTGATTTTGTATGTCCAAAATCTAACTGAAATATCAAGTAATTCTTCACCATTCAAAAAATAATATGAAAAAAATAATTACTACTTTTTATTTTCTATTAGTTATCATAACTCTACATTCTCAAACAAATGGATCTTTAGATGCAACCTTTGGCATAAATGGCAAAACCACAGTAGCATTTAGCACTAATAATGATTACCCTTCGGATATTGTATGTCAACAAGATGGTAAATTTTTAGTTGTAAGCTCATCCATACTAATAGATACTCCCGATACTGACTTAATGCAAATTGCTCGTTTGAATTTAAACGGAACTCTTGATTACTCTTTTGGAACTAATGGAATAATATCTAAAGGTTTCGGTAGAAATAGGTGTTCTGCAAATGCTATTGCTTTACAAAATGATGGTAAAATCATCATTATTGGATCATCATTGGGAGATACTACAAATGATAGTGATTTTAAAATTCTTCGTTATAATCCGAATGGATTATTGGATTCTACATTTGATAATGACGGTATTGTCAACACAAATTTTTTTAATTTGGCTAATGATTTTCCATTTAAAATAGTAGTACAGGCGGATGGTAAAATTTTAGTAGCAGGTTGTTCTTATTTATATAGGCAAAAAGAAGGATATTCAGTGTTAGCTCGATACAATACAAATGGTTCATTAGATACTTCTTTTAACTTGACAGGGAAAGTTGCAATAAATACAACATTAAATGAGTACGAGTGTATTAAATCAATAACAATCCAAAATGACAATAAAATTATTGTTTGTCTAAATGTTTATTTTCAGACAGGATTCAAAATAAATATGAAAATAGTTAGATTAAATAGTAATGGTACTTTAGATACTGCATTTGGAGCAAATGGAATAATTACTAATAATCAAGTTTCTGTGAATGAAGTTAAAATACTTAATAATGACAAAATTATAGTCGCGGGTAACATCATCGTAGATAGCACATATTATAAGGCCGTGCTTTATCGTTATAATTCAAACGGAACAATTGATTATACATTTGGCTTAAATGGAAATATAGCAACAATTTTCAACTCTTATTCCTCTGGAATTGATGAGATTATCATTCAAACAGATGGTAAAATTCTATTGTCAGGGTCAACTTCTTCTTTAAACAACACAACAAGTTTTGCGATGGCTCGATATAATAATAATTGGACATTAGATAACGCATTTGGTCTAAATGGACGTGTAGA
>JAYSRS010000560.1:0-9200 GCA_043720935.1 Saprospiraceae bacterium | reverse complement strand
AAAGAAAAACAAATGGATGACCTTTTGCAGAAAATACTCAACATATAAAGTTGAGTATCAACAGATTAGGAGCATTTTAATAACTACAATTTAATAGTAATAACCGCCGTTATATCTTCCGCCTTTTTATTTATGAATTTGTCGCAAGGCTTTTTTAATTTTATTTATTAGGAACGTAAATTTATTAAACTCACCCACTACCCTTTGAAAATCGGCTCGTCATTGCGAGAAGGCACGACGAAGCAATCTTTAAGTTTTTGCAGACTTTTTACTTCAAAACAACCATTTTTCAGTTAAATTTCTGCTCAAAACCAAGAGTTTGCTTCGTCGTGCCTCCTCGCAATGACAAATCGCTTATTTGAGATTTGTGGATGAACTTAATAAATGTGCTTTACTTAGTTGCTTAAAAATACTTGAAATTATGATTAACTTCAATTTTTTGTAAGACTTCATACATCAATCGAATCACATTCTCAACGTCTTCTTTATGGGCCATTTCGACCGTCGTGTGCATATAACGTAGCGGCAACGAAATCAAAGCGGAGACAACGCCACCGTTTGAATAAGCAAAAGCGTCGGTATCTGTACCCGTTGTACGACTTGATGCTTGGCGTTGAAACGGAATTTTATGTTCTTCGGCGGTGTCGATGATAAGGCTCAAAAACTTGTTGTGTACGGAGGGGGCATAGCTCAAACTTGGGCCTTTTCCCGCTCTGACATCGGATTGCGTTTTTGGATTCATCAACGGCGTTGACGTGTCGTGACAAACGTCGGTGACAAGGGCAACGTGCGGTTTAATCGTATCAGCAATCATTTGCGCGCCGCGCAAACCGATTTCTTCTTGCACCGCGTTGACGACATAAAGCGAATACGGCAAGGTGATATTGTTTTCTTTCAACAAGCGTGCAACTTCCGCGATGCAAAAACCGCCCATCCGATTGTCGAGTGCGCGACCGCAATAAAAACGGTCGTTGAGCATCGTCAACTCGTCTTCGTAGGTCATGACGCAACCCACGTGAACGCCCATTTCCAAGGCTTCATCACGGTTTTTCGCCCCAATATCAATGAAAATATTGGCAATTTCGGGTTTCAAGTCCGCATCTTTTCCGTGCCGAACGTGAATGGCAGGCCAACCAAAAACACCTTTTACATAGCCTTTTTTGGTATGAATGTTCACCCGTTTCGACGGGGCAATCATTTGGTCAGAACCACCATTTCTAACGACATTGATAAAACCATTGTCGTCAATGTGGTTCACAAACCACGAAATTTCGTCAGCGTGGCCCTCAATGACCACGCGATACGGTTGCCCGGGATTGATAACAGCATAGGCAGTGCCGTAATTATCGAGATGCCATTCGTCGATGTAGGGACGAAGGTACTCGAGCCAAAGCTTTTGACCCTCTGCTTCAAAACCCGTCGGGGAAGCGTTGTTTAGGTAGGCGTACAGGAATTTTTCAGACGCTGCGGTAATTAGACTCATTTAACTTGTTGTGTCTTAGAATTTTAGATTTTCGATTGGTTGAAGCGAAAACAAAATTGTATTGTTCGTTTTTTTAACTGCCGCAAAACTACGATAAAAATGCAAAAGTGTATTTTTGAAACCTTGGTTTAAATTTCATTAACACCCCACGTAGCAGGCGAAACGCGCCAATTTTGTAGGGTTTCGACATCAGAAGCGGTCACATATCCCCGTTGAACGGCGCATTCTAATAAGATTTCGTAATTCGAGAGTGTATCAAAACGGCATTTAGATTTATTAAAAATTGTGGTTGCTGCCTCAAATCCATAGCTAAAAATGGCCAAAACGCCGACAACTTCGCAACCCGCCGCCCGTGCCGCCTCAACGGCTTTGAGGCTCGAACCGCCCGTCGAAATCAAATCTTCAATGACCAAAACTTTAGCCCCCTCAGTAATTAAGCCTTCAATTTGATTCTGACGCCCATGTCCTTTTGGTTTGTCGCGGATGTAAATAAACGGTTTTGCGACGCGGTCGGCAAGCATTGCACCCCACGGAATGCCCGCCGTTGCGACGCCCGCAACCGTATCGAAGGGTTCAAAAGCGGCTGATTTTTGGTAAAAACCGTCTGAAATGAGTTTCCGTACTTCGGGAAACGACAAAGCTAGGCGGTTATCGCAGTAAATCGGTGACTTGATGCCCGACGCCCATGTGAAAGGGTTTTGTGGACTGAGTTTTACGGCGTTTATTTGCAGCAATTTTTCGGCAATCTGATGTGCGGAGTTTTTCATAATCTTTTAAGTTTTCTAAATTAATTTTTAAATTCTCTAAATTTTTGGCAAATGTATAAAGTCTTCATTAACAATAAACCTTTAATTCTCGCTGAGGCGTCTTTTCTGCAAGAAACGACCGATAGAATTTTGGTGACAAAGTATGCAGGAAAGCAGAAATTTCTGTATAGTTTCATCGATACGCTCGAAAAATCACCACATTATGACGCTATTGTGTTGTTGACCAACGATTTAGCTAAATTATGGGCCGATTTTAAAGACATTTTTAAAATCATCGAAGCGGCGGGTGGCGTCGTTTTCAATGAAAAAAATGAGGCTTTATTGATTTATCGCTTGAAAACATGGGATTTACCAAAAGGAAAAATTGACAAAGGCGAGACGCCCGAAGTCGCTGCCGTCCGTGAAATTCAAGAGGAAACGGGTCTGAACGTCGTCGAACTCGGCGAATTTCTCTGCCACTCCTATCATACGTATGAGCAAAAAGGCAAACGAATTTTGAAACGCACGTATTGGTACAAAATGACGACGGCAGAGACCGAACTGACCCCTCAGTATAGCGAGGATATTGAGCAAGCAGAATGGCATGACTTAACAAAATTTTTGCAAGCAAAACCGACCATTTACCCGTCGATTTTGGATGTTTTGACAACGGTCACAAAATAAATTTGGCGGTAAAGCCGTTTTACCCTTACCTTTGTGACCGTCTTACAAAAGTTCCGTTTGACTACAAAACTTATTATTCAACTCATTTCCACCATTTTACAATTCAATATGAATAAATTTATCACCGCCGCTGTGTTTATGACAGCCCTTTTCGCTCAAAACCCCGCCCATGCTCAACTACTTTCACTGAACAGCACCGAAGCAAACAAATCGGACAACAAACAAGATTGGTCTTTTTACACCGACGCTGAAAACCGTATGTTGTACATTGATTTCGAGAAAATCAACGTCAATTTGAACGGTATCGTCGTCAAAAACAAGGAAGGCAAAGTTATTTTTAAAGACGACGCCCTTTGGGAATTGCCCGTCAACACGATTTACGAAGTCGATTTTTCAAAAGAACCGAAAGGTGATTACATCGTCGAAGTCAAAACGTTTACGACAACACTTCGCAAAACGGTAACGATTAAGTAAAGGAATTAAAAATTGAGAATTAAAAATTCACGCCATCAATCCTTTGTGATTTTAAATTTTGATTTTTTACCAATTACGGAACTTTTGTAAGTCATTTTCATCCAAATAAAAAGCCTTGCCGATTCGCTCGACAAGGCTTTTTGCTTTGGAATTCTGGCTTTATGCCGCAACATGATTTTCAAAGCAAATTTCGCTTTCTTAAGCGTTAAGATTTACGAAATCTTTAAGATTTCGTAAATCTGATACCCCCTCAGTATTTTCGCAAAAAAAAACCAAAATCTCAACACGTCTCAGGCTTTTCTAGTTTTTAATTCCATGAAACAAAAAAATTAAAAGCAATCACAAAACCTTGACAACGAGCCAATTACACAATTCAATATTCATCATTCATTGTTCACTCTTCAAAAAAAAATACTTAAAAGCAGCGAAAAACGTTTGGTTTGCATCAAATTACCCAAAATGGTGTACAACAAAATTGGGCAGAGTGTCGTAAAATTGCCCAAAATGCAACTACCTTTGAAATCTAATTAAACGTTTGACACTTACAGTAACGGCATGAACAACGCTTTTAACAATAGAAATACACTATATTCTTGTCTTTTGACGCTCTTTTTTCCCATTTTTGCAGTCGCACAACCGACCAAACAATGGGATAAAACTTTCGGCGGCGCACTTTTCGACGACCTTTCAACGGCGGTCAAAACCAACGACGGGGGCTTTTTGCTCGTCGGACATTCCGCTTCTGCTGCTAACGGGCAAGACATCACGCAGGTCGGGCGTGGGGAAACTGATTTTTGGATTGTCAAAATGGACAGCCTCGGCAACAAGGAATTTGACAAACGATACGGCGGCAGCGACCACGATATTTGCCACAAAGTCATTCAAAACAACGATGGTTACTTGCTCATCGGCGAAACCCGCTCACCGATAAGTGGTGACAAAACGCAACCCTATCGCGGCGGCTTGCATGATATTTGGCTCGTGCAGATTCGCCCCGATGGTACTAAAATGTGGGACAAAACCTTCGGTGGCAAGGGCGATGACCAAGCATTTAATGCAACCGTGTGCGATAATGGCCAAAATTACATCATCGGCGCGCATTCTGACTCGCCCGCCGAAGGTGATAAAACGGACTCTTGCCGTGGGGCGTTCGATATTTGGTTGATTAAAATTGATAAAAATGGCAATAAAATTTGGGATAAAACTTTCGGTGGTAGCGGACGCGACGAATATCCGACGAGCCTTGCAGCCACACAAGACGGCCATTTTATCCTCGGTTGCGGCAGTTTGAGCGAGGCTTCGGGCGAAAAATCGGCGGGTTTACGCGGACTAAAATCATTTACAAACAAAGATGTATGGGTTTTTAAATTTACGACTGAGGGAGTCAAAATTTGGGACAAAGCCTTCGGTGGCGGCGATTTAGACGAGATTTTTGACGTTCAAGAACTCGCCGACGGCTCAATTTTGCTAGGTTGTAACTCTAAATCAGACATTGGTTTTGACAAAACGATGGAAAATTTTGGCGATTATGATTTTTGGTTGATTAAAATTACGGCTACGGGAGAGAAGGTTTGGGACAAAGTTTTTGGCGGCACGCGGACAGATTTATTGGTCTCGATGGATCAAAATAAAACGGGCTATGTCTTATTGGCAGGGCAATCAAATTCGCAACCGAGTGGGAATAAAGAAGACTCTCTGAAAGGAAATTTTGATTTTTGGCTGGTCTATATTGACGAAAAAGGCAATAAAATTTGGGATAAAAATTACGGTGGCAAACTCAACGACGCCGCTTTTGAATTGGTTAAATTTAAAGACGGTGCGTACTTGATTTGTGGCAGTTCGGCTTCCGATATTGGCGACGATAAAAGCGAAAATGCCCGTGGAAAACTCTCCACACCAGACGGTATTATCAGCACAAACGACTATTGGGTAGTTAAAATCAAGTGCATTTTTGACTTAAATCTAGGGAATGACACCTTGGTTTGTCGTTCTGCACCCGTTTTCTTAGATGCAACGATACCAAATTGTAACAATTGTTTGTATCAGTGGAGCAATGGCGCACAAACATCCTCAATCACCGTTCGACCCGAAACAACGACGAGTTTTACGGTCAAAGTCGTGGCAACGGACGCTTGTATTATCGAAGATAAAGTAAAAATCGTTATCATACCTTCGCCAACTGTGGCCACTTATACGGTCGTGCCGCCGCGTTGCAATGATGGAAAAGACGGCGTTATTGCCCTCGATTCAGCGCGAGGCGGCACGCCGCCTTACACTTTGGAAGTGGATGGAAAACTTTTTCCCAACGCTGTTTTTATCAACAACTGCGCCGCAGGAACGTATAAAATTGCCCTCGTTGACCGAAAAAATTGCCGTTTGGAATCAGATATTGTTGTGCCAAACCCGTCACCGTTTATCTTAACGCTTTCGCCGAGCCTCGAAATTCCGTTTGGCGATTCTTTCCGTTTGAAAGCCACGTCAAGCAGCCCCCTCAGTAATTTTACGTGGAGCGACCGCTCGATTCGGTCTTTGGACACTTTTGTACGGCCTTTCGATTCGCAGACGTATAGTATATCCGCTACCGATTCTTTGGGTTGCTCAAAATCGGCGACAACACAACTCACTATTCGCCGTGACAATCTCTTTTTTGCCCCGCAAATTTTCTCCCCAAATGGTGACACAAACAACGATTTTTACGCCATTTATGGTGGAAAAACAATTGTTAGCATTGATAATATGCGAATTTATGACCGTTGGGGCGAGTTGCTATTTTTCACAAAACGCATCTATCCAATCACCGATACGCTTGGTTGGGACGGCACGTTTAGAGGGCGAGAAGCGGCTACGGGTATCTATGCGTATAATGCGGAAGTAACGTACATTGATGGTAAAAAAATAACAATTAAAGGAAATTTAACGCTTGTACGTTAATAAATCGTTTAAAATCAATACTTTGGAATTTAAAAAAAAGACTTTTGTCAAGCCGATAACACCCGCTATTGCGCTCCAAAAACTGCAAAGTTTTTGCGGCTACCAAGAGCGTTCGCTATCGGAAGTCAAAACGAAATTGAAGGATTTAAGCATGTTTGGCGATACAATGGACGCGATTATTGAAAAATTGATGGCAGACAATTTTTTGAACGAAGAACGCTTCGCCCTCGCCTATGCACGCGGAAAATTCAGAATAAAATCGTGGGGAAAAGTGCGGATTCGATTGGAATTGCAAATGCGAAAAGTGCCTGACCATTTGATAAAAAAGGCCATGAAAGAGATTGATACTGAGGGGGGGTATTTGGAAACATTGGAAAAACTCTTAAAATATAAACTCGCTGAAACAGACGGCGACCGTGAAAAAGCGGCGAATTATGCCTTGCGGCGTGGCTTTGAATCAGACTTGGTTTTTGGCAAATTGAACGAATTGTCAAACAAAAAAGATAACTTTGATGAGCAAAAATAGGAAAAGTAAGGCATTTATACTGAGGGGTATGCGGCAAGGCATTTTGAAATGTTTTGTCGGCATTTTATGCCCTTTTTTAATAATAAGCTGTGGCAACGACAACGACAATTCGGCAGCAGGCAAAAAGGTATTTCGCTACAATCAAGTGACCCCAATTTCATCGCTCGACCCCGCTTTTGCGCGCAATCAAGCCAATATGTGGGCCATTCAAAGCCTCTACGATTGCCTCGTTGACGTGGATGATTCGTTGAAAATACAACCGTGTTTGGCTAAAAATTGGGCAATTTCGGCAGATGGAAAAACCTATAGTTTCAACTTGCGGCAAGACGTGTTTTTTCACGATAATCCGTGTTTTCCTAATGGAAAAGGGCGAAAAATGACCGCTTCGGACGTGGTTTACAGCTTCGGACGCATTATTGATACGACGGTTAATTCGGCAGGTTCTTGGATTTTTAAAGGACGCGTTGATTCCGTTCAACCCTTTTCAGCACCAAATGATTCAACGTTTATTCTGCGTTTAGCGAAACCTTTTGGGCCAATGTTGGGCATTCTGACGATGCAATATTGCTCCGTCGTGCCGCGTGAAGGGGTTGAATTTTATAAAAAAGATTTTCGCAAAAACCCCGTCGGAACGGGCGCGTTTCGGTTCAAAAAATGGTTAGAAAATCAAGGGTTATTCTTGCTAAAAAACGAGAATTTTTGGGATAAAGACGCACAAGGCGTCCGTTTGCCTTATTTAGATGGCGTTCGAGTCTCCTTTATGCCCGATAGAAAAACGGCGTATTTGGAAATGATGCGCGGTAAATTAGACTACATGGTGGGCATCGAATCATCAGTTGTGAATGAATTATTGACGCCCGACGGCGAATTACAACCCAAACATTTAGGTAAATTAGAATTGATAAAAACGCCTTATTTGAATACCGAATATTTAGGCATCAATGTTGAATTTTTGACAGCGAAAACGGTTAATCCTTTGACAATCAAGAAGATACGTCAAGCATTAAATTATGGTTTTGATAGAGATTTGATGTTGCGAACGCTCCGTAATTCGATGGGAAAATCGGCAACCTCGGGTTTTGCACCGATGGGATTGCCTAGTTTTGACCAAAATACTGAGGGGTATCATTTTGACCAAGAACGCGCTCGAAAACTGCTAAAAGAAGCGGGTTTTGAAAATGGTAAAAACCTACCTAATATTAAATTGATTACGAATAAAGAATACTTAGATTTGGCTACTTTTATGACCCGACAATGGGAAGATTTGGGTGTCAAAACAGTGATTGATGTGATGGAAACGGCCACGATGCGCGAAATGATGACAAAAGGGACTGCCCCATTTTTCCGCGCTTCATGGATTGCCGACTATCCCGATGCAGAGAGTTTTTACACTGTTTTTTACTCAAAAAATCCTGCACCACCGAATTATACACGTTTCAAAAATGCCCGTTTTGATGCCCTTTACGATGCGGCTTTGAGCGAAAATGATGCAGCGAAACGGTATGATATTTACCATCAAATGGATAAAATATTGATTGATGAAGCCCCCGTTATTTTCTTGTTTTATGATGAAAGTAGCCGTTTTTCAAGGGCAAACATCACAGGATTGAGCCGAAACGCGATGAATTTATTGCCGTTGAAAAGGGTTGTTAAACAGTAAAATTGTATCACGGACTTCAGTCCGTGAATGTGTGAAAAATTCACGGATTGAAGTCCGTGATACAATCAAATAAAAATGAAAATAGAATTATGGGTCGTCGGCAAAACGGCGTTTAAATACTTGGATGAAGGCATCAGTTTGTACGAAAAACGGCTGAAACATTACACTTCGTTTGAATTAGTCGTCTTGCCCGATGTCAAAAATCCCCCCCTCAGTACGGAAGCCTTAAAAGCGAAGGAAGGCGAGTTGATTTTGCATAAATTGACCAAAGACGACGTACTGGTTTTGTTGGACGAAAACGGCAAGCAACAAACGTCTATGGAGTTTTCAAAATTTATTGAAAACCAACAGATTAAGGCGACAAAACGCTTGATTTTTCAAATCGGCGGCGCGTTTGGTTTTTCCGAAGCGGTCTATCAACGGGCTAATTTTAAGCTGTCTTTATCGAAAATGACGTTTTCGCATCAAATGATTCGGCTGTTTTTTGTTGAGCAATTGTACCGCGCTTTTACGATTATACGTGGCGAGAAATATCACAATGAGTGATTTTTTTGTTTCACACAGAGTTAACAGAGGACACAGAGTTTTTATTTTTTGTTACGGAATTATCGGTTTTATGTCGCAAACCAATTTTTAAGTAAAAAATGGTGTTTTTGCGGCAAAAGATTTAGGAAATTTTGCAAATTTCCTAAATCT
>JAYSRS010000559.1:0-9203 GCA_043720935.1 Saprospiraceae bacterium | reverse complement strand
GGAATTATCGGTTTTATGTCGCAAACCAATTTTTAAGTAAAAAATGGTGTTTTTGCGGCAAAAGATTTAGGAAATTTGCAAAATTTCCTAAATCTGACACCCCCTCAGTATTTTGCGACATAAAGCCGATAATTCCATAAAAAAATACCTCATGCGCGTTGTTGGCGAAATAGACCACCCTCGATTGAAAATCACGGTCTTTAAAAACGATGGAAAGTTTAGCCTCAAATTTGAAGGCAGCTTGTTGGAACAGACCTATAAATTTCGAGACGACGAACGTCTAGGAAGCGTGGAAGACGTAAAAAAGATTGTGGATGCCGATTTTATTCAAAAAATCGAAGACATACTGAGGGGTATGAAAACCGCGCAATTGTCAGCTATGGAACGCGCTTTTCCAGTAGATGCGGAGGAATTTGATGTGATTTTATAATGGTTAATAGTTAATGATTAACTATTAACCATTAATTCAAATTATTATCTTCGGGCATATCTGCGATGATTGAAAACGCATTGCCTTTGTGTTGCAAAACGGTGCGCCAAAGCGTATTTGGTTGGGCATTGAACAAATAATTGGCGTGCATATCGCCTACAAGCCACGATTTGTAGGCTTCCATTTCATCGCGTAGTTGTCCCTCGCCCCAGCTTGAATAGCCAATAAAAAAGCGAATGTGTTTGGGTTCAATAAGTTTTGCGTCAATCAAAAATTTCAAATTTTGCCAATCACCGCCCCAATAAACGCCGCTTGATACGCGTACAGAGCCTTCCAACAAGTCTCCCACGTTGTGTAAATAATGAATTGTATCGGTTGCTAATGGGCCACCGTAGTAAAGTGGTGCGTCAAATTTTGGAAAATCGGCTACGACATCATTGAGCTTTGCCTCTAATTTTTTGTTCATAATAAAACCCACCGTTCCATCTTCGCGGTGTTCGGTCAAGACAACGACCGACCGCCGAAAATGCGGGTCGAGCATAAAAGGCTCGGCAATAATAATTTTACCCGTTTGAATTTGGTTGTATGTCGTCATAAGTACACTAAGAAATGATGAATGATAAAGTAAGGTTTGCTTGGAGATTTGATTGGCACACTGATTAGACTGATTGACACTGATTGACACTGATTTCTTTGTTATTCAGAAGGAAACTTTAAAAAATCAGTGTCAATCAGTCGTATCAGTCTAATCAGTGTGCCATAACGTCAAAACGGGAATTGCTTAAAATCTGAAATTCACGCCTGTTCGTCGGGATTAACCGTATGAACGGCCACGACTTTGGTTTTGTTCACGCCCACAACAACTTCTTCTTTCAAATAATGATGCACCACGACGGCAATCGTGAGGCCAATTGCTGAACCAAATAGGGCATCTTCTGGAAAATGTTGTACCAAATAAACCCGTGAAACGCCAACTAAAAAGGCCGTGATTAAACACAATATTTGTACAATATGATTACCTACGAAACGGAAGGCGAGGAGTGACCACACGCAAAATGCGCCCGCCGTATGCCCCGAAGGAAAACTCGTTGACCCCCTCAGTAATTCAACGCCTTCAACGAAATTTATCTCCGATGTGTAGCCCAATTCTTCCAAAAGCACCGCAGGGCGTGGCACGGCAAACACTTCTTTTAGGCCAACTGAAACACCTAAAACGGCCAAACCACCCACCGCAAATTGCCACGACCACGACTTTTCGTTGATGATGATAAAGAAAATCACAAACGTAATAAACGGATATTGTTCGCCCAATATCGTCCAATTTTTGAAGAAAGCGTCGCCTAATACTGACCGATTTTTACTGAAAGTAAAAAACGCTTCTAGCGCATCGTGGCGGACTTGCCAAACGAAAACGGTCAGAAATAGGGCAAAATACAAGGCAAAATAGCCTTTGTTGTCTTGAATAATTTTAAGCATCACTTGTTTAATTTATAGTTTTTCATTTTTTACGGGCTATATGAATCAGGAAGTCCAAACCTGTTTTAAGTTTCTTTCCTGTGCCTTCAAGTGACATTTTATAGTCATTGACGGCGCGCCAAGTCAACAATAAAGCAACGGGTATCATCACAAAAACGGGAATCCAAGCTGCTTGAATAGGGGTTAGAGCTGGAATATCTCCATCTTTAAGGTTTTTACAGAAAATAGTGGAAATAATGTAAAAAACGAAAAAACCAATCGCCACTAAAATCGGGTAACCAAAGCCACCTTTTTGGATAATTGCACCCATCGGCGCGCCGATGAAGAGGAAAACTAAGCAAATCAATGCGGCGGTATATTTCATATTCACTTCATAGACAAACTTACCGCGTTCTTTATTGTTCTGTTTTGTTTGACGGAGCGTATTTTCAATATTTGTTCGGATGTTACGCGCCGAATTGTCGGCTCTTTGTTCTAAGTTCAACAATTCGGCTTTGGCCGTTGACGGCACAACATCGTAAAAATTATCTTTCAATGCCTTATTTCTAAAAGAATCTTTTTTGACCACAACGGGCGGTAGCGTAGTCAATCCAGCGTCACTCGAATCGGACATGGCAATACTCGAAAGCCGCGTTTTATTCAACGAATCTAGTTGTTTTCTTACCTTATCCAAGGGCATCAACAGCTTTTTTTCTCCTTTTTTGATGTCTTTTATATTCTTTTTTACTTCTCGTTCGGCTTCATCGGCGGCAAGATTTTCGGCGCGTTTTTGCGCCATTGTTTTCTCTTTTTCCGTTTTTGGAGGCTTGGATACTGAGGGGGTAGTTTTCGATTTTTTTGATGGATTGGCCACCGCATTTCCCCCCGTTTCAGGGCTAGATAGGGTGGGGGGGGGAGTTGGTGGATTAACAACCACATTTTCAGCCAATTGAACGTTTGATAGCGGCGGCGTGTTTTCAATGGAATGAATAGCTCTTGCACCCGTTGATGGTGGCAAGGTTGATACCAAAGGCTTTCTGAGTGGCGTCAAAAGCTCTCGAACTTGGTTATTCATTTCGTTCATAAGGTTGCGGTCGAGCCGTCTCATGGAGTCCATGGCGTTAAAAAGTTGACCACTCGACAGCATTTTTTGGTTGCTTTTGAAGAGGTCTTCGTCGGTTTTTTTACGGTCAAATTCAGATAAATCGAAGATGGTTTGCCATGAACTAAACTTGGTGCGGACGAACGGGTTTTTGCTTTTTTGTTGGCCATTGCTGCCCGTCGTTTCTTCGTAGCGGATGCCGTCATAGAGGTTCATGACGATAAATTGACGGTCGGCAGAGTTCAACATTTCGCCTTTTTTTGCGAGCGTTTGGTTCACCAAACTGTTGTTAAAACCCTTGTTGCCGTAAATCATCACGTCTTCTAACTGCGTGCCATCACCGTATTTTTTACCAATTCTAAGGGTAAAAGCGGCAAATTCGTCGTTAAAAACGCCCGCTTCTAGGTTCAAAGCAGGTTTGGATTTGCGAATGTCGTAAAATCTAGAATAGAATTTTAAGTTCGCCCAGGGTATTAAAATTTCCGACGTAAAGAACGAAAAAGCAGCTACCACACTCACTGCCATCAGTAGCGGTCGCATGACGCGAAGGAGCGACACCCCCGCCGATTTGAAGCTCGATAACTCATACCGTTCCGCCAAATTGCCCATCACCATGACCGTTGAAATGAGGACGCCTATCGGCAAGGCTTGCGGTACAAACCCCATCAATAGGTAAAAGAGCAATTCGGACACGTCGAAAATCGTTAAGCCTTTGCCCATCATTTCGTCGATGTACAGCCATAAAAACTGCATAATCAAAACAAAAAGCGCAATGAAAAAGGCAATAATGAACGGCCCAATGAACGCACGAATCAAGAATTTATCGAGAATTTTCATATTTTAATTTAAGCGGCAAAAGTAAAAAAGGAAAGCGAAGTTTAAGGGATTTCAAATTTCAGATTTCAAGAGATTTCGCAGGATGTAAAATGTCAAATGTTAAGTTTTTTGACATTTTCTGAAAAAGAACGACAGCGCGTACAAACTCGCTGCCCTGCCATTTGCGCGAAGGAGACCATGAAGGTATCTCTAAAAGCTGGTAAATTCATGAAATTAGCCATTATTCATCATCAAACTTCTTTTTCAACGACGTACCAGTTCCGCGTAGGCGAGTTTCTAGCAATCATTTCGGCGAGAAAACCCGTTAGGAAAAGCATTGTGCCTAGAACCATCATTGTCAAAGCTAGGTAGAAATACGGGTTTCGGGTGACCAAAACGGTCGGTAAATCGTTGGATAAACGGTAGAGTTTTGACACACCGACGTATAATGCCGAGCAAAAGCCGAAGAAAAGCATAAACAAGCCTATCATACCAAAAAAGTGCATAGGTCGGCGGCTGAATTTACCGACAAACGAAATGGAGAGCAAATCCAGTAAGCCATTAACGAAACGTTCCCAACCAAATTTGGTCACGCCGTATTTACGGGCTTGGTGTTGAACGACTTTTTCACCAATTTTCTCAAAGCCCGACCACTTCGCCAAAACGGGAATGTAGCGGTGCATTTCGCCATAGACTTCAATGCTTTTGACAACGTCTTTTTTATAGGATTTCAGTCCACAATTGAAGTCGTGGAGGTTGTTGATGCCACTTACTTTGCGGGTAGCCCAATTAAAAACCTTTGTGGGGATTGTTTTACTGAGGGGGTCATAACGCTTTTGTTTCCAACCACTTATGAGGTCGAAACCCTCGACGGCAATCAATCGATAAAGGTCTGGAATCTCGTCGGGCGAGTCTTGTAGGTCGGCATCCATCGTGATAACGACGTTGCCGTTTGCAGCAGCAAAACCCGTGTTTAAGGCGGCTGATTTGCCGTAATTCCGTCGAAATTTGATGCCTCGGACGGCAGGATTTGCGGCGGCGAGTTGCTCAATAACTTGCCAAGACGTGTCGCGGCTGCCATCGTCAACGAATAAAATTTCGTAGCTGAATTTATTGTCGTCCATAACGCGGCGAATCCATGCTTCGAGTTCGGGCAGCGATTCTGCTTCGTTGAGGAGGGGTACAATGACTGAAATATCCATATTTCGTTCTTATTTTATGTTGTGTTTAGGCGACTAAAGTCGCCTGTACGTTTGTGATGGGCGCAAAACTAAGAAGTCGAACCCTTTTTAAGGTGTCCGACTTGTTTTTTTACTTAAATTTTAACGGAATATGGTCTATTTCGTTACAAAGTTAGCGTGTTTTTCACTTTTCACTTTTCACTTTTCACTTTTCACTTTTCACTTCCCACTTTTCACTTTTCACTTTTCACTTTTCACTTTTCACTTCCCACTTTTCACTTTTCACTTCCCACTTTTCACTTTTCACTCTTCCACTTCGCCTTGTATGACTAATTTTTCTGCTTGTTTTTGTCCTTTAATCCAAACGGTCAAACGTTTTTTGAAATAGCCTTTTTTGAAAGCGTCGTAATTAACGGTAATTTTACCTATCGAATCTGGCGCGACGGGTGCAATGTCCCAATCGGAAGCGGTGCAACTGCAATCAGCCCTTACATTGTCAATTTTCAAAGGTGTTTTGGAACGGTTGCGAAAAGTGAAAACGTGTTTCGCTTCTATGCCTCTTGGAATTAAGCCAAAATCATGGTCAGTAGATGTTGTCCATACCAGTTTTGAAGGTAAAAAAGCGGTTGTGAGCATTAGAAACAAGCCCACGATGTAATTATTGAAAAGGAGCATTTAATTTATTTTTTATAAAAATGAATTGATTATCAATGCTTTATGAAGTGTAAACCATAGGTAAAACAGAATTAAAACGAGCAAAAACGAAAAAAATTTTAGTTTTGCCGCAGATATTTCACATAGAGTTCACAGAGGACACAGAGTTTTAGGTTTTCTTTTTTTCTGATTCACAAAGAAACTAAAAAGAAAAAACTCTGTGTCCTCTGCGAACTCTGTGTGAAACAAACCATCACGTATTAAAATTTAAGACAAATGTTTGGAGATATTCTCGGCTCGTTTGAGCAAAAACAACAGGAAATGATGGCCAAAGCTGCCGCTATTGTCGTCGAATCAGCCGTCGGCGGCGTGAGCGTTACCGCAAATGGCAACAAAGAAATCGTCAATATCACCATCACCGATGCGTCGATTTTGACGGATAAAGAACAATTAGAAGACCTTTTGATGGTCGCTATCAACCGTGCTCTTGAAGAAGCGGGTAATAAAGCTGCCGCCGAAACCGAAAAAATGATGTCGTCTATGATGCCGCCTGGTTTGGCAGGGCTTTTCGGACAGTAGTTTCAGAGGTCTTAAACCGTCGTCGAGGTTTTTAACCTCGACGACGGTAAGTTTCCAGTTTCTAAAATAATTACACCTAAACGACGTTTAAAAGCACAAAAATCGCCCGAATACTGAGGGGGTGAAATGAGTTAAAAATTAAGAATTAAAAATTGAGGGCGAGTTTAAAGATTGCGTGCCGCCCATTTTTAATTCTTAATTTTTAATTTTTAATTCAAAAAAAAATCCGATTTAATGAAAATTAGAAAGACAATAGTCCAAACAATAACCGCTACAATCCTTTGTCTGTCAACGACTTGCAGCCTTTTCGCTCAAAATGTTGACGACGGTTTAATCGCTCATTTTCCTTTCGACGGCTATCCCGTGACGGACAAAAGTGGCAACAACAACAAGGCCATTATGAACGGCGATACAACGCTTGGCTGCGGCGTCGAAGGCAATTCGTTGCGGTTTGACGGTGTAACGACAGGCGTTTTGTTCATCGGTTCGAGCCTTTTTGACAACTTCAAAACGGGGCCGTTTTCCATCAGTTTCTATTTTAAACCGTCGAATCAAGTGGGCAATGCCACGCTTGATATTCTCTCAAAACGCGGTGGTTGCAACTCTGACAGCACGTTTGCGATTCGTTACACGCCTGTTTCCAATCAAATCAGCGTTGAACTGTCAGAAAATGCCAACAATCGGAGCGTTATCGTGCAACGGCTTGAGTTCAATCGTTGCTGGCAGCACATCTGCGTTGTTCGGGAATTTCAACGTCTCGCTTTATACGTTAATGGTCGCCTTGTACAGACGAGTTTCGCGCCTAAACGCGTAAATATTACGAACGCCGCACCGCTCAGAATAGCAGGAAGCCCATGTTTGACGACAACCGACCGCCGTTTTGCAGGTTTTTTGGATGAATTGCGGATTTACAACCGACCGATTACGGAGGACGAAGTGAGCCTCCTTTTCCGTTCACCCGACCGCATTGCGAACAAAGACACCATTATGTTTTTGGGAAGCAGTATTCAAGCAGGTGTAACGAATACGTGTGCAACTGATTTCAAATGGACACCTGCCGCCGATGTGAGCAATCCGACGTCGGCAAAAACGACGATTAAGCCCCAAGCAGGTGGCCTTTTTAAGTACATTTTGACGATGAAAGAAGCGCAATGCACGGCAGTTGATACCCTCAAAGTGACCGTTATTGACCCCAAAACGCTTGATTGTAATCAAGTTTTCTTTCCAAAAGCCTTCACACCGAACGGCGATGGCATCAACGATTATTTTTTTATTTCTAATCCGTATGCCATTGAAGAACTGTTGGATTTTGAAATTCTCGACGCATGGGGCGCACGTATGTACTATTCGACCGATAAATTTGAAAAATGGGACGGCACGTTCAATGGAAAAGCCCTAAATCCCGGGGTTTATGTTTGGAAGGCGCGGTTTCAATGTAAAAACGATACAAAATCCAATTTTGGCAGCGTCACGATAATTAAATAGCAAAACATCATCTTAAAATCAACTAAAAGAATGGACAAACAGTACAAAATCTCCACTAATTGGTCGCCGTGGCTGGCTCTTGGTTTCTTACTTTCCACCTTTTTTTTCGGCTTCGTGAGCAACGGATGGCTGCTGTTTTTCTTAATTGTGTTGAGTTTTTCACCTGCAATTCTCGTTGCTTTGGCACTCCGCAGCTACGTTATTGTTGACAATAACCAAGTAAAACGCTGCTACGACCGCAAAAATGGCCGTCAAACCGACTCCGCTATCAACATCGTGGACATCACGGCGATTGAACGCGTCGGCAAATCCATCATTTTTCATCTCGACAACGACAACGACGTCACGATGCGCGTAAGTAGGGCAAACGAACTCGTACAAGACCTCGTAGCACGCAATCCGCACATTGAATTTCAAGGAAAATAAATTAAAAAAATGCAGAAAGTTTCGACACTTAAAATCCTCAATGTCGCCGCCTTAGTCGTCGTTCTTGCGGTCAATTACCTAGCTAACGCATTGCCCATAAACGGCATAGATACAGCGACTATTTCCAATAAATATTACAACGAATTTGCACCCGCAGGTATCACGTTTTCGATATGGGGCATTATTTATGCGCTCATTCTTGGCCTTATAATTTGGCAGTTTGTGAACCAAAATGAAGCAAAAAATAAGGCGATTTCCCAATTTAGCCCTTATTTTATCGCTAATTGCTTGCTCAATGCCGCTTGGTTGTTCAGTTGGCACTACGAATTGTTTTTATTAAGTATTGGCTTGATGCTTGGCATTCTCTACACATTGATACAATTAAACCGCATAGAATCGAAGGAAATTGCGGCGAATTTGCCTCAAAAATGGCTGCTGCAAAGCGCGTTTGGCATTTATTTAGGTTGGATTTGCATTGCGACAATCGCCAATATCACAACGTTTTTGGTGAGCGTTGACTTCAATAAATTAGGTTTGACGGATACGTTTTGGACAGGTGCAGTCATTGGCGTCGGCTCAATTACGGCGGCGATGTTGGTCGTCAGATATAAAAATCTCTACATCGGTTTGGCCGTTATTTGGGCATTAATCGGCATCGTCATTCGTCAAAATCAATTGCATCAGCACTTTACGGCGATTAGTTGGGCCGCTTTGACGTATGGTTTGGCGGTGGTGGCCTCGTTGTTTTATGCTAGGCGGTGAAAAATTAGGCCCCTCAGTATTTTAGTCAAAAAAAAGCCTTGAAACGCACGTTTCAAGGCTTTTTTTTGACTAAAATACTGAGGGGCCTAATTTTATAGCAATGCACCTATGGCTGTTTGACTTTACCAAATCAAACAGCCATAGGTGCATTGCTCGCCATACAATTTTTCTCAACTAATTTGGCCAAATCATCATCATCATCTGTGATTGATAGTCAGTCGCTTGCAAATTTTAAATTCTTAATTTACTAAGGAATGCGAAATAAATAAAAGCGTATTTTACTGGCTCTTTCTCGCTGCGCTCGAAAATCGCC
>JAYSRS010000558.1:0-9210 GCA_043720935.1 Saprospiraceae bacterium | reverse complement strand
AAGCTGCCTCCGATAGATTTTCTCCACGCACGCCTTTTTCGCGCAGCGAAAAACAGTGTGTATGAAAATACGCTTTTATTTATTTCGCATTCCTAAGTTGCGGCGTAGCTGCAAAATCTTGGTAATATTTATGTCACCACTTTTTTACGCGGTGTAACCGCGCAACAAGCGGTTTTGCGGTTACACCGCAGACAAAACAGGGCTTATATGCTTCGTATTACCGAGATTTTGCAGCTACGCCGCCGTGAAAATCCCAAAGCGGAAATTGCTGATTAAAATTCGCGTAATCCGTGGATAAATCTGGAATCCTTGAAATCTGAAACTCTTGAAATCCGAAACTCTTGAATCTGAAATCCTTGAAATCTTTTACCATCCAAGGCCATCGTGGCGCGCGCGGTTATTTGCCCGAAAACACGATTCAAAGTTGCTGCCGAGCCATTGAACTAGGCGTGGACGGCTTAGAAATTGACGTGTGTGTATCGAAAGACAATCAGATTGTTGTCTCACACGAGCCGTTCATGTCGCGGCTAATTTGTTCATTTCCCGATGGAAAAGCCGTCAATACTGAGGGGGGGCTTTTGTTGAAAAATAGGAAGGTTTCAGAGATTCAAACGTTTGATTGTGGCAGTCGTGGTAATGCGCGTTTTCCTCAACAACAAGCGATAAAATGCTGTAAACCAACATTTTATGAATTAGTTTCGGGCGTCAATGAATTTTGCGAAGCTGAAAAATTGCTCAAGCCTTTTTGGAATATTGAAGTCAAAAGCCATCAGAAATGGTACGGGCGACTTGTGCCAATGCCGCATATTTACGTAAATTTACTTAAAGACCCCCTCTGTATTTTACCCCGAAATCAGTTCTACGTCTCCAGTTTTGACCCAATTTTTTTGAGAAAAATGCGGCAACAGATACCTGAAATCCCTCTTGCTTTTTTGACAGAACATCGAGAAACATTTGCCGAAAGCCGTCGCCGTTTAGGTTTTTTACCGACGATTTACAGCCCATTTTACAAAAATATCACCCAACAAATGGTAAAAAATGCGCATTCCAAAGGTGTAAAAGTTATGACATGGACGGTGAACGAAAAAGCGGACGCGGAACGTCTAAAACGCTTCGGCGTGGATGGCATTATTACAGATTATCCAGATATTTTGACTTGAAATCTGTTGTTAAGCGGAGTCTAAAAAGCATAAATACTAAGAGGTATCATTTTTCAACAGAGGCGTTTGGAGCGTTCGTGGAAAAGTAGGGATAAGTTGATTTTGTAGATTAATAGCGATAATTTCAAAAGAAAAGACTTAGAAATCGTGTGATTTCTTAGCTTTTGACGTTTTACTGAGGGGTATCTTTTGATTTAATCGTCATAAGGATCCATGATGCCATTTGGAAAATAGTTTTGTTTGCGCCAAAATTGAGCAGGATTGATGCTCGCTTTTATTCATCAAGCCAAAGGTTTTTTGATAGATATAATCGGTTTTTTTCTCCCCATCTGTTATATGTATGTGTTTACCGATTTCAATTTTAGCCAAACCATTTTTGAAATGCGTCGGTGTTGTCACGTTGTCAACGATAAAAGGTATTTCCCCTTTATGATTGATGTAAAACGGCTTACCTTTTTTTTAAACAATCGCCAAGCTTTCCACGAATAAAGTAGTGGGGCTATGGCCCAACTACCTGTGGAATCAATATAGCCATAATAGCCGCCTTCACGTGCCGCAGCAACACCTTCGGAGAAATATTGAATTGCCTTGAATTTAGGTAGAATAATAATTTTGCCCGTGGTATCAATATGGCCATTCAACCCATTTTCAACGATGGGTAATAGCCGTTTTGGGTATTTATCGAAAAAAAATAGGAGAGAAGAACGCATAAAAAGATAAAATGTATGGAATTGGATTTTAAAAATGTTAAGGAATCAGAAATAGGGTTTAAATTTTTTTTAGAATAAAATTTTGTAGAGATACGAGAGACAACAAATTTTAACGTGTTGACAATCAATTTATTGTGATTCGAATTTTCAAACCATTGATGTTATGTTTTCGATAAATCAAATGTGGAAAACTTTTCACACAAAAAAGACCAAATAATATTTGTCGCTTTTGTGTAAATTTCTACATTTGCGGCACGAAAAACGATTTTAGACACCCCCTCAGTATTTGGCGGCTCAAAACCGTTTTTCTTACCCAATAATGTTCTGTTCAGATAGTAAAATTAAGGTCGAAACAAAATTAAATCTTAATTTAGATATTCTCTAAATGAACTTAACCATTCCTTAACTACTTGGAAAAATAAGATGCGTAACTACTTTTGCGTCATTAAAAGTTGACACTTGAAAGTGCATCCGTATTTAATTAGAGATTTACAAAATAAAACATTTATAGGTCATGAGTCATAAATCATTGACAATCAAATTTTTACAGATTGTATTCATCCTCGCTTTCTCGCTCCGTTTGTCGGCAGCAGACGTAAATGCAGGTAAAACATTGTTCATCAACAACTGCGCTTCGTGTCACGCAAAAGACATGAAAAGTAAGTTGACGGGGCCAGCACTCGGCGGCGCACAAGCACGTTGGGGCGATGATAAAGAGTTGTACGCTTGGATTCGTAATTCACAGGCGTCAATCGCAAAAGGTCAGCCGCGTGCCGTTCAAATTTGGAACGAATACAAGCCGACGGTTATGACAGCTTTTCCTGGCTTGAAGGATGAAGACATCGACAATATGCTTGCTTACATTAATGGTGTGGCCAATGGTACAATTGGCGGTAAGAAAGTTGCAGCAGCAGGTGAAGCGAAAGAAGAAGAAGGCGGCAATGGTCTGTTATACGGTCTAGCTTTCTCAATTTTAGCCGCTTTGTCTTTGGTACTTGCGCGAATTATGAACAACTTGAACCGCACAGTTACTGAAAAAGCAGGTCAAACTTACGTAGAACGTTCGTGGACAGACGCTTTGACAAGTAAAACGGTAACGGGTTTTGTTGTTTTCGCCTTAATTGTTCTCGGTGGTTTCACAACCGTTAACAATGCTATCTCTCTCGGTCGCCAACAAAACTACGCGCCCGACCAACCTATCAAATTCTCTCACAAGACACATGCGGGTTTGAATAAAATTGACTGCCAATATTGCCACGACGGTGCACGGCGTTCAAAACACAGTAATATTCCTGCTACTAATACGTGTATGAATTGCCACAAGGCGATTAAAGTAGGTTCGCAGTACAAAACGGCGGAATTGACTAAGATTTATGTGTCGGCAGGTTGGAATCCAAACAATGACAAATACATTGACGGTTACGACAATATGAGTCAAGACGAAGTGGCGAGCATCTACAAAAAATGGATTGCTTCAAAATATCGTGAAGAACGCAAAATTGATACAACGGCAAAAGTGGGTTCGGACGAATCGTTATTCGTTAATGATCAATGGGATGCGATTGCTTCTTCTTTGAAAAACGAGCAGAAAGACAAGGTTCAAGGCCCTATTCAATGGAAAAAAGTCCACAATTTGCCTGACCACGTTTACTTCAACCACGCACAGCACGTTGCTGTAGGTAAAGTTGAATGTCAATCTTGCCATGGAACGGTTGAAAAGATGGAAGTTTTGAAGCAACATTCGCCTTTGTCAATGGGTTGGTGTATCAATTGTCACCGTCAAACAGAAGTGAAATTTAAAGAAAACGATTTCTATAAGTCTTACGAAATTTATCACGAACAAGTCAAAAAAGGCACGCGTGAAAAAGTTACGGTTGAAGATATTGGCGGTTTGGAATGCCAAAAGTGCCACTATTAATATGTATCAAATTTACCGAATTTTAAAAATTTGGTAAATTTTAACCCCTTTATACTGAGGGGCCTCTTTTTTGAAAAATAATTATTGAAAATAGAATTGATTGGTTAGAATTTAATCAATTCCTAATTTATAATTTAAAATGGATTTTAAGAACCAAGAAATTTGGGTTGGCGTAGAAGATTTGTCAAACGATAGCAAATTCATTGAGTTGGCAATTGCCCAACAAGAATTTCCCGATACCATAGCCGATGCGGTACAGCAAGACGGCGAAGGTTTTACGGCAAGTCGTCGTGACTTTTTGAAATATCTAGGCTTCGGCGTTGGTGCGGCGACGGTTGCAGCGAGTTGCGAAATTCCTGTTAAACACGCTATTCCTTACGTCGTGAAACCCGATACGATTGTCCCTGGCGTTGCCAATTATTACGCGTCTTCCTTCGTAAAAGGCGGTGATTATGCGTCAATCTTGGTCAAAACCCGCGAAGGTCGTCCGATTAAAATTGAAAGCAATTCGATGTCGGGCGTGACGGGCGGCGGTACAAGTGCACGTGTACAAGCGGCTGTCTTGGATTTGTACGATTTGAACCGCATTCAAGGGCCGGGAAAGGTCGTTGGCGGCAAGGTCGAAGCATTGAAAAACGGTTGGGCGGAACTTGACGCGGCTGTGAAAGGTAAAATTACTGAGGGGTCTCAAATTCGCATTGTCTCGAACACTATTTTGAGTCCGATGATGAACAAGGCGATTGCAGACTTCGCAGCAAAATATAAAGGCACTAAAACGGTTATTTACGACGCCGTTTCGGCAACTGCTTTGTTGAAGGCGAACGAAAAATGCTTTGGCACTTACGCCGTTCCCGATTACAGATTCGACAAAGCGGACGTGATTGTAGCTTTCAACGCTGATTTCTTAGGCACTTGGGTTTCTCCCGTTGAGTACGCGGCACAGTATGCGTCAAAGCGTCGGGTTGATTCAGCGAAGCCTGAAATGAGCCGCCATATTCAAGTCGAAAGCCACATGTCGTTGACGGGTTCAAACGCCGACAATCGTATTATGGTGAAACCGTCTGAACAAGGTGTGGCGATTGCTACGTTATATAATGCGGTTGCTGCCGCAACAGGTGGACAGCAAGTGTCTATCAATGGAAAAGTAAACGCAAGAGCAGAAAAATCTTTACAAAAGGTTGCTGCTGAATTGGTTGCACACAAAGGCAAATCGTTGGTTATTAGTGGTTCAAACAATATCAATGAGCAAATTTTGGTCAACGCCATCAACGCTCAATTGGGTAACTACGACGAAACGATTGATTTTTCAAACGCAAATTTGATGCGTCAAGGTGACGATACAGCGGTTCAAGGCTTGATTTCAGAAATGGAAAGCGGCCAAATCAACGCGGTTATCGTTATCGGCGGTGCAAATCCTGTTTTTGAATTGCCAAACGGCGACAAATTCGCTGCCGCTTTGAAAAAAGTAGGCTTGACAATTTCTACAAATCAGTTGGTGGATGAAACAACGGCAGCTTGTCAATATTCAGCCCCAACACATAACTTCCTCGAAAGCTGGGGCGATGCCCATCCTAAATTGGGTCATTACAGCTTAATCCAACCGACAATTACGCCTATCTTCAACACCCGTCAATCAGAGGCGAGCCTATTGTCTTGGGCTGGTACTGAGGGGGTAGATATGCACGATTATTTGAAAGCGTTTTGGCAATCAGAATTCTTCGTAAAACAAAACGAATACACAACTTTCCAAGGATTTTGGGATGCGACATTGCATGATGGCGTTTTTCAAATGGTTGATTCAAATGCACGTATATTCGATTTTGGTGGCAACGTAGTGGAATCTGCGGCGGGTATTACCGCACCAAAAACGGGTAACGATTTGGAAATTTCGTTCTTTGAAGCGGTTAATATCGGCAATGGTCAATATGCGTCTAACCCGTGGTTGCAAGAAATGCCCGACCCCGTAACGCGTACCGTTTGGGCTAATACATTGGCCGTTCCTGTTGATTTTGTGAATGAAAAGAAGTTCCAATCTTTGAATGGTTTGGCGGATGGCGATATTGTTGACGTAACAGTTGGCGGTAAAGTATATAAATGTGTTGTTGTTTGTCAGTTCGGTCAAATGGCGGGTACGGTTTCAATTGCCCTCGGCTACGGTCGGACGCAAGCGGGAACGTGTAGTGGCTACGGAACGAACGTGAATCCTGCAATTCCTGTCGTTAACGGCATGAATCAGTATTTTACGACTGCAACCGTTAGCAATAAAGTAGGACATGATGATGATTTCGCTTGCGTTCAGCATCACCACACAATGGGCGTCAAAAAAGAAGGCACGGACTACAACGCAGATGAAAAAGTATTGGCATTCCAAGGCTCTTTGGTTGACCGTACAATCATCCGTCAAGGCAAATTGAACAGTTTGAAGGCTTTGACCGACCGTATTGGAGAAGAAAAGAAAGAATTTGCACATTTGAATGCACAAACGCTTTATCGCGGACATCAAGACCGTTATATGAGTGGTTTGCATTGGGCAATGCACGTGGATTTGAACGCTTGTATTGGTTGTGGTGCTTGCACAATCGCTTGTATGGCTGAAAATAACGTGCCTGTTGTTGGTAAAGTGGAGGTGAAACGCCACCACGAAATGTCCTGGATTCACATTAGCCGTTTCTATTATGGTGACGTTGAAAATCCAAACGTTGTTTACCAACCGATGATGTGCCAACATTGTGATAACGCGCCTTGCGAAAACGTTTGTCCTGTAAATGCGACGAATCACTCGTCAGAAGGTTTGAATCAAATGACGTATAACCGTTGTATTGGTACACGCTATTGTGCCAACAACTGCCCTTATAAAGTGCGTCGTTTCAACTGGCAAGATTACACAACGGCGGATATTTTCCCAATGAATGAGCGTACATTGACGGGTTCAACCCTTGGTTTTTCTTCGGAAATGCCTTATGGTGCAGACAATTTGACGCGCATGGTCTTGAATCCTGACGTAACAGTGCGTACACGCGGTGTTATTGAAAAATGTTCATTCTGCGTTCAACGGATTCAAGAAGGTAAATTGACGGCGAAAAGAGAAACACGTCAACTTGTTGACAGCGATGTCAAAACGGCTTGCCAAACTTCTTGCCCGACGGGTGCGATTACTTTTGGTAACAAAAACAATAAAAACAGCGATGTGTCTAAATTGATGGCTTCGGAGTTGAATTACCGCGTTTTGGAAGAAGTAAATACGGACGCAAACGTTATGTATTCGGCGAAAGTCATTAACAAAATTGATGCGTAAATTGGATTTCAAATTTCAGATTTCAAGGTGCAATTAATTGTTTATCAATACTTTGTATTTAAAAATTTGATAGATTTAGTTTGTCGTTTCAAGTTAATTGCGGCGTAGCTGCAAAATATCGGTAACACCAAATATATGTTTATTTTTATGCGGTGTAACCGCAAAACCGTTTGTTTCGCGGTTACACCGCGTAAAAAAATCGATTAATAGTGTAAGTATTACCAAGATTTGGCAGCTACGCCGCCGTGAAAAAGCAAAGGCGTAGATTGGTGTTAGATTTAGGTTAGTAGGGTGGTGGTTTTAGGATTTCTAATTATCCATTTTTAATTTTAATTCAAAATACACCCCCTCAGTATTTTAAGGTTTTTCGCTTGATTTTTAACGATTTTAAGTTAAAATGCCTTGAAAAATTAGTAAAAATAAGAAAGATTAAAGTTCATAAACGGTTTATTGCAATACATAAATCGTCAATATAAACAATAACAATGAGTGAAATAGTATCTCGGCAAAGGGAAGCGTTAATTCTTGGCAACAAGACTTATCATCAAATTACGGAAGACATCTGTCGCCCTGCGGAAGCCGCCCCCTCGAAAGAGTGGATTATCGGTTTTATCGTGGCGGTATCGGGCTTAGGCTTGTATTTTTTCTCCGTTATCTGGACAGTTTGGAACGGCATAGGGTCGTGGGACTTAAACCGTACTATCGGTTGGGGTTGGGACATTACTAACTTCGTTTGGTGGGTCGGTATTGGTCACGCGGGTACGCTGATTTCAGCGATTTTGTTGCTATTCCGTCAAAAATGGCGGATGGGTGTCAACCGTGCAGCAGAAGCGATGACGATTTTTGCGGTTATTTGCGCGGGTCAGTTCCCGATTATTCACATGGGACGCGTTTGGATGGCAATTTTTATCTTCCCTTATCCAAACACACGTGGCCCTTTGTGGCCTAACTTTAATTCACCACTTTTCTGGGACGTATTTGCGATTTCGACCTATTTCACCGTATCATTATTATTTTGGTACACGGGTTTAGTACCCGATTTTGCAACCGTTCGTGACCGTGCAACAGGTTGGAGACGTAAACTCTACAACAGCCTTGCCTTAGGTTGGACGGGTTCAGCGAAGCACTGGCAACGTTGGGAATCCTTGTCTTTGGTGCTTGCGGGTTTGTCAACGCCCCTCGTTTTATCGGTTCATACGATTGTAAGTTTTGACTTTGCGACGTCGGTTATTCCTGGCTGGCATACAACGATTTTCCCTCCTTACTTCGTTGCGGGTGCGGTTTTCTCGGGCTTTGCGATGGTATTGACTTTGATGTTAATCGTTCGTAAGTTGTTGAAATTGGAAGACTATATTACAGTTGGTCACATCGAAAGTATGAACAAAGTTATCTTGTTGACGGGTTCAATCGTTGGTGTTGCTTACTTGACAGAGTTGTTCATTTCTTGGTATTCAGGCTATTTGTACGAGCAATTTGCTTTTTATAACCGCGTTTTTGGTGTTTATTGGTGGTCATATTTCGGTATGATGCTGTGTAATGTTGTTTCGCCACAGTTGTTTTGGAGCAGAAAATTGCGTACTGACTTATGGGTAACATTCTTTATGTCTATCTTTATCAATATCGGTATGTGGTTCGAGCGTTTTGTAATCATTGCGACAACATTGGCGCGTGATTATGACCCCGCTAACTGGTCTTATTACTCTCCAACTTGGGTTGAAATTGGTTTGTTTGTCGGTTCATTAGGCTTGTTCTTTACGTGTTTTTTGATTTTTACTAGAATTGCGCCCGTAGTTGCGATTGCGGAAACAAAATCTATCTTGAAATCAATGGGTAATCAATACGTAAAACACAACACGGTTGCTGACCATGCACATCATCATGCACACGATGAAGCAGAACACGCACACCACTAAGGAACGTTGAATAAATAAAAGCGTATTTTCATACGCACTGTTTTTCGCTGCGCGAAAAAAGCGTGCTAGGAAAAAATCTATCGGAGCGAACGTATTTTTGAAAGAAAAATCGTATATTTTTCTTTCAAAAATACGTTCGCTCCATGAAAATTCCTTGAAGGGCGTCTTTCGAGCGTAGCGAGAAACAGCCCGTGAAATACGCTTTTATTTATTT
>JAYSRS010000557.1:0-9222 GCA_043720935.1 Saprospiraceae bacterium | reverse complement strand
AACAAGCTGCCTCCTAAAAAATCCTTCAGATGGCGATTTTCGAGCGCAGCGAGAAAGAGCCAGTAAAATACGCTTTTATTTACTTAACGTTCCTAATGCACTAAACTCTAATTTCCAATCAAGATAGTTGTTGACTCATTTTTCTTTATTTTAGAAGCAAAATTAAATTTTTTTATTAAAAATGCACCAAATCGAATTTTTTTTGTACCCCTCAGTATTTGAGGCTTTTTACTAAAATGCAAATTGTTAAGCAAAAATTACTTGTTCAAGTGCAAAAAATGTAGAAAAGTAAAGTTTTTGCACTTAAAAAGTAAAATTGTTACATTTTATTTGTTTAGATTTGCAATTTGCGAATTACAAAACAAACATTATTTCTAAACATACTAAAACCTCTATTAAAATGGCTAAAAAAAGAAAGCCACGCGCTCAGAATCAAGAAGCTAAAAAGGTCTATGAAGGCAATGTATTCGATAAAATATTTAGAGAAAATGCCGAATCCATTTTTCTCCCACTTGTTGAGGAACGCTTAGGGATAAAAATCAAAACGTTCGTTCAAATGAAAGAAAAGCGTCAAACAACGCTCGAACGTGAGATGGATTTTTTCTACGAAGTTGAAACCGAAGACGGCGATAAATTTATCCTACACCTTGAATTTCAGACTGAAAATGAGGACGATATGCTTTATCGAAATGGCGAATATCACGGTATCGCCTTGCGAAAAAAGAAGATGGAAATAAAACACGTCGTCATTTTTCTTGGAGAAGGAAAAGCGACAATGCCAACGCGATTACCCGAAAATCAAATCTATAAAGGTTTTGATTTGATAAATATTAATGAATTTGACAGCAAAACTTTATTGGATTCTCAAATTCCCGACGTAATTTTGTTGGCAGTACTTGCAAATTACCCGAAGGAGCAAGCCAATACCGTTATTCGTTCAATCCTTAGGCAGCTTGAAATAAATTGTAAAAATCCTGTTGAGCAATCAAAGTATTTTAAGCAATTGATTCTATTGTCTCGATTAAGAAAAATAGAAAATTTAACAACTAAAATAGTCGAAGAAATGCCAATTACATTTGATTTAGAATCAGACATCCTCTATCAGAAAGGTGAAATTAGAGGTGAAATTAGAGGTGAAATTAAAGGTATCGAAAAAGGACGCCTTGAAACTGTCAAAAATCTGCTCGGAAACACGGATTTTTCGGATGATAAAATTGCGTTTTTGACCAGTGTCAATGTAGCAACAGTCAGCCAAATGCGTGCTGATTTGAGGCGCACTTGATTGTAAAATATAGATTGTCTTATCCAAAAAGACGACTCGACTTCGTAAGCGGGTCGTCTTTTTTACAATTATCAAACTTACCAACAAAATGAGGGCTACTTTAACTTACAACCAAAAAACCATTGACATTCAACTCAATAAATCCACTATTACGGACGATTTATACGTTATTTTTACCGAGGAAATATCGGAACACCCCCCTCAGTATAAACGCCTAAAATTGGCCATTTATCCTAAAACGAACGTCGTTTTACAGGATTTAATCCTTCAAATCCCGACGCAACTCAACAAAACCGACCGCGTTTTTTGCAACGGTTTTCAATCGTGGTCAGAAAGTCGTTTGTTTGGTTTTGATGAAAAAATTGATGCTTTACGGTCTGTTGCCAAGCCGTTGATGGGCTATTATGGCGACTATCATTTTGATTTTCTACCAACTAAAAAACGCATCTTGCATTCATGGACGTATGCGTATTACATCGCACAGCCGCAAACCGTTAACTCAATAGAAATAACCAAAAATGTAATACCAACAACCGAAAACGCTGTCCCTTCAACTCAAAACCCAAAACCTTTTGTCATTCAGAAGGAACAAAACCTAAATTTTGTAGGCTCATTAGATGAATCAACCGCTTTTACGTGCTTGTTGTACGACCTTGACAATCAACAAATTATCGTTAAAAAAGACCTTGCTGGGTTGCAACTCAATCATTCGTTTCCCGTTCTAGACCTCATTTTGATGAGCGGAGATACCCCCTCAGTATTTGACCAATATTTTGCTTTGCAAGACCTGCCCAAACGTGAAAAACCCGTCGAAACGGGCTGGACAAGTTGGTACAATTATTTCAATAAAATTTCTGAATCCATTATTGACGAAAATCTCGACGCCTTCGCCAAACGAGATATTCCGATTGACTATTTTCAAATTGACGATGGTTGGCAAACCCGAATCGGCGATTGGCTGTCTGTCAAACCCGAATTTCCAAACGGCATGAAAGTTGTCGCTGATAAGATTCATGAGAAAGGTTTTAAAGCAGGTTTGTGGCTATCGCCCTTCATCGTGGAGTCAAAAAGCCGTCTTTTTCAAGAAAAATCTGACTGGATACTGAGGGGGGCAAATGGGAAACCCGTGGCTGTCACGCACTCAAAACCCTTTGTCATTCAGAAGGAACAAAACTCAGAACTTGGCAAGCCCGTGGCCGTTGGTTACAGTCCTTATTGGTCGGGTCGGTTTTACGCGCTTGATTTTTATAATCCCGAGGTTCAGAAATATCTGACAGGCGTTTTTCACACCGTCTTGCATACGTGGGGCTTCGATATGGTCAAATTAGATTTTTTGTACGCCGTTGCCGTGTTGCCGAGGCCGAACAAAACGCGTGGTCAAGTGATGTCAGAGGCAATGCAGTTTCTTCGGCGGCTTGTGGGCGACAAAATTTTGTTGGCTTGTGGCGTTCCGCTCGGTTCGGCTTTCGGTTTGGTGGATTATTGCCGCATCGGTGCCGACATTCATTTGAGTTGGGAGCATAAATTATTGAAATTTTTGAAAAATCGGGAACGCGTCTCGACTATCGGCGCATTAAGAACCGTTTTAGGCCGTTGGTCGCTCAACGGTCGGGCGTTTCAAAATGATTCTGACGTGTTCATTTTGAGAGAAAAAAATCACCAATTGACTATTGTTCAACAAGATACAGTTTTGATAATTAATGCACTTTTAGGTAATTTACTGTTTACAAGTGATAATTTAGAGGAATATACTGAGGGGGTGCTTCTGAAATTTAAACGTATTTTTCGGCTCAAAAACCGTGACGTTTTATCCGTTATTGACAAGGGTGACGATTTCTATAACATTAGCTTTACCGTTGACTCACATCAATATATGGCTTATTGCAATCTCTCTAAAAAATTTAAACGCATCAACCACCTTGTTATTCAACCTTTTGAAACCCTCATTGTGGATTCAAAAAATGGCAAACGTATTTCATTTTAATTGTATTTTAAAGGCATTAAACGGTAAAAAAAATGGCGTTTTAAGAAAAAAATGCTTAGTAGTCGTTAAACTTGGTGTTTAAAAATTATATTTGCGCTACCTTTTTATAATAACAAACATCAGGGGGAACGCCCGCTTACCGATTCGAGTTATAGCACGTCTCTGAAATTTAAAAAACTAACAAAAATCCGAGCTACTCATGAAAGAATACCAACACTGCACGGGAAAAGACTCCCTCAGTATGCACGCCCTTTGGCTGATTGTATTCACGCTTTTTTGTCAACTGCAAACAAAAGCACAGACCGACGTCATCATTATGCAACACGACAACACACGGATTCGTGAGTTGGCGTTTGGTGCAGGTGGCAAAGCACTTGTTGTACGAAGTGGAGACGAGGTTCAAGTAAATTCGCGCGGCATCGTCACGTCACCAAGCATCCACGTCTGGGAAATGGATGGTAAACGCAAAACAATGGCCATCGCCGACCGTGAATATGGCCGCGCTGCCGTTATTGCCCGCGACGGTTCATTGCTTGCTTTCCGCGAGAAAAACACCATCAACGTTATGGATATGACAACAAAACGCGTTGTCAGCACCGTCAAATTTGAAGACAGCAAGTTCGCACGGCCCATTTCATTCTGTAACGACAAACGTGGTTTGGTCGTCGAACAAGGTAACAAATGCTTGATTTACGACATTCAAAACGCCGAAGCGCGTTATATCCGCGACTACAGCGCGCCTGGCCTTAGTCATTTGGTGACGAACGACGATAATTTTGCCATCGAGACTTTCGGCGATAGCTTCCGCTTGATGGATTTTCGTGGCGGTCGCATTCTCCACGAATTCCCGATGATGGACAGAGGCAAATCAGAAGAATTGCGTGGTATTACCGTTTCGCCTGAAAATCGTTTTGTTGCCACTTGCAGCGACAACAAAGTACGTCTTTGGGATATGCTAACGATGAAGCTAGTTCATACGTTCAATATTTTACCCAAAGACAATATTTTCTGCTTTTCGACGGACGGTCGTTACCTCATCGGTGGCAGTGATACGCTCAAAATTTGGGAATTGCGCGGCAAAAAAGAAATTGCAACGCCGATGATTGCCGAAGGCAAAATTTCAGCCGTTACGACGAGTCAAGACGGTAAATACTTGGTTTGCGGTGATACAAAAGGCAATATTCGTTTATGGGAGTTTTCGGACGAAAATATGTCGGCTTTGTATTTTGCGCGTGAAATTAAGTTTGAAACCAATCAGATTGGCGGTCAAAGGGAATTTGAAAAGTTAGATGACTATAATAAACGTTTTCAGAAACTCACACGGTTGAGCATTAACAAATATTTGTCTCAATATGTTGACAAAACGGCTAATGAAAAAACCGTTCAAGAACAATGGATTGAGGAAGATGTAGATCGTCAGCAGACTAGGGCTGATGAAATTAATAAGTCTCGCCGAACGATTGAGTTTAGAATTGACTCCATTACGAAATATGATGCGGATAAAGAAACGTTTAACATCAAATTGGTCAACGAAAAGGAAAAATACTCAAAATGGGAGACCATCAAAGTACCACTTCGTGACAATGCGCAATGTTTCAAGCAACGCGCTGCTACTTTGAGCGTGACGGGTATTAGTCAGTTGACAGAAGATTTACGCAATACGGAAATTTTTAACATCAAAATCAAATCAAACTGCTCAGGTAAAGAAAAAGATTATCAGTTTGGCCCTCAGCGAAGGTATTTTGATGAAACAGATGATAAAAAATAGTGTTGAATGATGGATATGTAAAGTTTTGATAATCAATTATTTATAATGTTAAGTTTAAAGACAAACTTAAATTTCATCTACTGTTAGAATCACTAAAAAAGCCGCTTCTCGATTCGTCGGAAAGCGGCTTTTTATGTACAGGCGACTTCAGTCGCCTGTGTCTAGTCGTCGCCTGAAGTCGCCTGTATATTTCAATTCGTTCGCGTCATTTTCATAATAAACCCTTTTTGCGCTTTTTTCTCCCAAGCAATTGAGGGGTCGAGTTTTTGAGTGTCTAAAATTTGGATTTCACGATAGACCAAACCAATACTTTTGGCGTATTTTTCAAGCGAGTACCGTTTTTCAGTCAAGATGGCAGGATCGCTTTGAGCGCGAATTGTCAGTACATCGGAATAATCTTTTGTACCAACTTTCTCTGCTTTTCCGAAGGAAACGACCTCAAACGTCCATTTTTTTGAAAAAGGTTCTAGGATTTCACCTGCCACATCGAGTTTTGTCGCCACATCGTTAAATAGGTTGCCATCCCAATTAGTGCCAACACTAAAATACGTAGGGAACTTGATATATGTTAAATTATTTTCTGATAGCAAGGCGTGGTCAGTCGTCAAAGATGCGCCAAAAGTTTCTCGTGGTGTCCAATTCAAACTAGCCGCCGTTTTGATGGAGCGGTCAACGATATACGTCAATTGCCCCGTTTTTGACCGCAGCGTATCGTTCAATACTTCACGGGCTTGCCACCGATACGTATCAACTTGTATTTTACTAGGTTGCGGGTCGTAAATGACAGAATCAAGGTCGAAAGTCGCACTTTGACCAATAGTAAGCGGGTAGTATTCTTTGCCAAGATTGGGCAAAGTTTCGCTTTCGTTGCTCCCACAAGCGGTGATTACAAGGCAAAATAGGCCAAAAATGGCCAAAATACTGAGGGGGTGTTTTGCGGACGTTTTAAACATGAGGAGTTATTTTTTAAAAAATTCAAATTTAAAATATTTCAAATTTCGGATTTTCATGGGCCACTGATTGAACTGATACGACTGATTTACACTGATTTTTTTAGATTTTTTTGTCATTCATAAGAAATCTAAAAAAAATCAGTGTAAATCAGTCGCATCAGTCCAATCAGTGGGCCATAAAATCTGAAATCAATTAGGCGTATTGTTCCGAATAATAGTCTTGGTACGTCCCCGACGTAACGCGCTCAACCCATTCTTTATGGGTCAAATACCAGTCAATTGTTTCTTTAAACCCTTCGTCGAAAGAAATAGAAGGTGTCCAACCCAATTCATTTTGCAATTTTGATGCGTCAATCGCATAACGACGGTCGTGGCCTGGACGGTCTTTCACAAAGGTAATTAACTGCCGTGCTGTACCTTCTGGACGCCCTAATTTTTCGTCCATGATGTCGCACAATTTATGCACCAAATCAATGTTTTTCCACTCATTATTTCCACCGATATTGTAACTTTCTCCTATGCGACCATTGTGAAAAATGGTATCAATAGCCGATGCGTGGTCTTTTACCCACAACCAATCACGGGTGTATTTGCCGTCGCCATAAATAGGTAACGCTTTGTTAGTCAATATGTTATTAATGATAAGCGGAATTAACTTTTCTGGAAAATGGTTCGGCCCGTAGTTGTTGGAACAGTTAGACAAAACCGTCGGCAAATGATACGTATGATGATAGGCATTAACCAAATGGTCACTGCTCGCTTTCGAGGCCGAATAGGGCGAACGTGGGTCATAAGCCGTCGTTTCTGTGAAAAAACCTTCGTCGCCAAGTGAACCATACACCTCATCCGTCGAAACGTGATGAAAACGATACCCCTCAGTATCTCCGATGCTTTTCCAAATCAAACGGGCGGCATTAAGCAAATTTACTGTGCCAATAATGTTGGTATTGATAAACGACATCGGGTCGGAAATCGAGCGGTCAACGTGGCTTTCAGCAGCTAGGTGAATGACGCCTGTAAATTGGTATTTATCGAATAAGTCGTTGATAAACAAGGCATCAACAATATCACCTTTTTCAAATGTGTAGTTGTTTTTGTCCTCAATATCGCGTAGATTGTCGAGGTTTCCTGCGTAAGTCAAAGCATCTAAATTGACAATATGATAGTCAGGATATTTGTTGACAAAACGGCGAACAACGTGCGAACCAATAAAACCTGCACCGCCTGTGATGAGAATTGTCTTTTTGAAATTCATGTTATTAATTGATTGTATCACGGACTTCAGTCCGTCAATATTTAATAATGTGTTAATTCTCCAAGGGTTACAAACCCTTGGAGAGTTCTGATAAAACCAACAAAACCTGTAAGACTTGTTCAATCTTACAGGTTTGTTATTATTGCTGAATTCAAGCAATTTTATAGAAAAAATTAATGAAAATGCTTGAAAACAGCTTTTATACTGAGGGGGTATAGATTTACTAAATTTCTCAAATTTAGTAAATCTTATACGTTACCTCAATCCACTTTAACCGCTTTTTTGAAGTATTCATACGTCAAAGCCAAGCCTTTTGCGCGGTCGTATTTGGGTGTCCATCCCAAAATTTCTTTGGCTTTGGTGATGTTCGGCTGACGTTGTTTCGGGTCGTCGGTTGGCAACGGGCGGAAGTCAATATGTGCTTTTGGATTACCGACCAAAGCCATAATTTCGTCCGCAAATTGCAACATCGTGATTTCGCTTGGGTTGCCGATATTAACAGGTTGGTCATAATCGGACAACAAGAGGCGATAAATACCTTCAACTAAGTCGTCAACGTAGCAAAAAGACCGCGTTTGTGTGCCGTCGCCAAAAATTGTCAAGCCTTCGCCGCGAATCGCTTGCGAGAAAAATGCAGGTAAAACACGCCCGTCATTGACGCGCATCCGTGGGCCATACGTGTTGAAAATGCGAATAATCCGTGTTTCAACGCCGTGGAAACGGTTGTAGGCCATCGTAATTGCTTCTTGAAAACGCTTGGCTTCGTCATAAACGCCACGTGGGCCAATCGGATTGACATTGCCCCAGTATTCCTCAACTTGCGGATGTACGAGCGGGTCGCCGTAAACTTCGGAAGTTGAAGCAATCATAAAACGTGAACCTTTGGCTTTTGCCAAACCCAACAAATTATGCGTACCCAATGACCCTACTTTGAGCGTCTGAATCGGCATTTGAAGGTAGTCAATCGGGCTTGCGGGTGATGCAAAGTGCAGAATGTAATGCAATTCACCAGGAACATGGACGAATTTTGAGACATCATGGTTATAAAACTCAAAATGTTTCAAGGGCATCAAATGCTCGATGTTGGCCAAATCGCCTGTAATCAAGTTGTCCATGCCAATAACATGGTAGCCTTCGGCGATGAAACGGTCGCATAAATGCGAACCTAAAAAACCAGCTGCGCCAGTAATGAGAACTCTTTTCATAAGTTAATTTATTTCTAAGTTAGCCCAAAACGTATGTAATATTTTGTTTTGATTGGCCGCAAATATATAGACAATATACGACTTTTGAATGAATAGAACGGTTTTTTAACGAAAATGTCTTAAAAATTACCTATTTTAAGGCGTTTTTTATATTTTAAATTTGACACCATTTTTAAATTTGTCAGATTTTTAAAACGTGGTGATAGACTAAATCTATCATTTTTTAAACGAATCTTTCAATGTGACGGTTCTGTTGAAAACCAAATGCCCCCCCTCAGTATCTTTATCCAAACAGAAGTACCCATGCCGTAAAAACTGCACTTGTTGCCCTGCTTTAAGGTCTTTGGCACTTGGTTCTACCTTGATTTTATCTAAAATTTGAACCGAATTTGGATTCAGAAATTCTAAAAAATGGTGGTCTTTATCGCCGTCGGGCGACTCAACAGTAAACAAACGGTCGTAAATTCGACATTCTGCCGTTAAGGCCGTTGCTGCTGATACCCAATGCGTGACGCCTTTTACTTTCAAACCCGATTGGTCATTCCCACTTTTCGATTCTGGAATATAACGACAATGTAATTCGATTATATTATCATTTTCATCCTTTATAGTGGCCTCATGCTGAATGATATACGCACCTTTCAAACGGACAAAACCGTTTGGCGATAAGCGGTGATAACCCTTCGGCGGGTTTTCCATAAAGTCGTCTTGCTCGATGTAAATCTCTTTTGAAAACGGCACTTGGCGTTTTCCAGCGTTTTCGTCTTCGGGATTG
>JAYSRS010000556.1:0-9225 GCA_043720935.1 Saprospiraceae bacterium | reverse complement strand
GGAACAAAAAGGGTGAGAATGAGGAAAATATTTCGATAATGTCGAAATTAAAATATTGGTCGGGTTTTAGACTTCGCCAACGTTAAGTGATTTAGGCGTCATACAAGAAATAAGATACCCGTTTTACTAGGAAAATACGTCAAAAAGTGGGTATTTTATTATTTGTACAACCCCTTACCTTTGAAGGACAAAAAAGAGGCCCCTCAGTATTTTTACCTAAAATGGTCATTTTTTAGCCACAATTTTATTTTTTTTCAAAAAAATTTGCATAATCTATAAAGTGATTTACATTTGCCCCATAATTATTCAATACCTTTTGCGCCTACTTTAATTTAACTTTAATACAACACATCTTACAAAATGAACAAATGCTACCAATACCATCATCATTGCTTTTAGCATCCTTTTAGTACCCTTTAAGTACCTTTAATTACAGTTATTACGATTCTTTTTTTGTCGAAATCGCAAGTTTGCGACAAATACTGAGGGGTTGCCGCTTGGCATCCAACAGTCATCTTTCCTGTTTTATCACTTTTAAATAATTGAAAAATGAAAATGCATGACCGCCATAACTACATTAATCGGTTACACGATTTAGTTAAAAGAAAAGCAACGGGTTCATTAGACACTTTAGCCGACAAATTTGGCGTAGGCCGCAGCACAATGTCACGGTACATTGATGATTTTAAGCAGGAGTTTGACGCACCGCTTGCTTATGACCGCAACGGTCGCTCGTATTATTACACCGAGCCTTTTGAAGTGCGGGTGTGGGTAGAAGTGAGAAGGAATGGTGAGTGAGAGAATTAAAAATTAAGGAGCTTTGACAATTTTAGTGGAGATAGGTAAATATACTAGGAAAATTTGTGAAATTCCCTAGTATTTGACCTGTTTTAATCGGTGTTCCACTAAAATTGTCAGAGAACCAAAATTAAAAATTGAGAATTAAAAATTGAGCACGTAAATACTTGATTATCAATTTTTTACAAAATAGATGATGATTAAAAATGTTCTTTTTTTATTTTTTTTTTAAATTATTTTTTTCGTTCTCATTTTTTGAAAACTTCGCGTTCAACCTTTGCATCATCAAAAGAAAGGGGTTACAGAAAATCAGCCACAAACATTTATTGAGTGTTTAGCGTAAGAAAGTAGATGTTATTTTTTTGTGGCTCACCGCGCTCGAAAAGTCAATTGCCGTCGGGTGTTAGGCAATTAAGTAAAAATTGCGCTACGGCATTCACCAAATTGTTCACGTTTTAAAATCAAGCAAGTAAAACTATGTAAACCTCGAGTTGAGGGCGTGTGGCACAGGCATAATTTGTGGTCGCATCAATTAGGGCAAACGTTGCCCAAACACTTTTTCTACCTTCGGTACTTCGCTCAATTGTTTTAGTTTTAGTTTATTCTGTTTTTCACTAAATTTAGTTGTGTTTTAGTTTATTCAGTTAGTTTTGTTTTTCACTAAATTTAGTTGTGTTTTAGTTTTTAGTTTATTCAGTTTGTTTTGTTCTCACTAAATTTAGTTGTGTTTTAGTTTATTCAGTTAGTTTTGTTTTTCACTAAATTTAGTTGTGTTTTAGTTTTCAGTTTATCAGTTGTTTTTTGTTTTTCACTAAATTTAGTCTTGTTTTAGTTTTCATTTTATTCAGTTGTTTTTGTTTTCACTAAATTTAGTTGTGTTTTAGTTTTCAGTTCATCAGTTGTTTTTTGTTTTTCACTAAATTTAGTCTTGTTTTATTTTTTAGTTTATTCAGTTGTTTTTGTTTTCACTAAATTTAGTTGTGTTTTAGTTTTCAGTTTATCAGTTGTTTTTTGTTTTTCACTAAATTTAGTCTTGTTTTAGTTTATTCAGTTTATCAGTTTTTTTTGTTTTTCACTAAACTTAGTCTTATTTTTGTTTTCACTAAATTTAGTCTTGTTTTATTTTTTAGTTTATTGTTTTATTTTTTACTAAATTTAGTTGTGTTTTATTTTTCAGTTTATCAGTTGCTTTATTTTTTACTAAATTTAGTCTTGTTTTAGTTTGTTCAGTTATTTTTGTTTTCACTTATTGAGCGAACGTTTTAGTTATTTTGTACCAACGACATTAGTTAAATGTATTTGCTTTTACAGAGTAATTAAACTTTTTTTAAGACCGTAAGGTTAGATTTTTTCATTTTTTTCAATTTAATTCATTTGTATTATTTACCGTAGGCTGCCGTTCCGATGCTCAATGCACGCGAACGGCAGTTCTCATTTTAGCGTTGTACCTTTACCCAAAATTTTAATACACAATTTATGACAATCATCGAAAACAACGACCTGCGCGTCGTTATCAAAGCCGACGGCGCAGAATTAGACAGCATTTGCCACAAAGGCCATCAATTAGAATATCTTTGGCAAGGTGACGCGGCGTTTTGGGGCAAAAAATCGCCCGTTTTGTTTCCCATTGTTGGCGGTTTGAAAGACAATTGCTTTATTTATAAAGGGAAAACCTACCATTTGCCGCGTCATGGTTTTGCGCGAGACAAGACGTTTAGGGTCGAACAGCAATCGGCAGATACGGCCACTTTTCTTTTGATTTCGGATGAGGAAACGCTCAAAAACTATCCGTTTCCTTTTGAATTGCGGCTGCATTATGCACTGAAAGACAACGCATTAAGTCTGACTTATGCCGTCAAAAACACGGGCGATGCGCCGATGTATTTTTCAGTCGGCGGGCATCCCGCTTTTAACGTGCCTTTGGTGGCCGAAACGGCTTACACGGATTACCGCATCGAGTTGGAAGCCGCCGAAATGATTGGCAGATACCCCCTCAGTAAAAATGGTCTTGTGGAACTAGATCCCAATCCTTTTTTGCTCAATGCGGCTGAAATTCCCTTGCATCCGTCGCTTTTTTACGAAGATGCCGTCGTTTTCAAATATTTATTGGCGCAAAGCATGGCCATTGTGTCCGATAAAACGCCGCATGGTTTACGGATGACATTCGAGCATTTTCCTTATTTTGGGATATGGGCGGCAAAAAACGCACCTTTTGTCTGCCTAGAACCGTGGTGTGGGATTGCGGATTCCGTCAATACGTCGCAAGCATTAACGGAGAAAGAAGGGATAAACGCCTTGGCAAGTGGTGGAAGTTTTGAGCGGACTTGGATGGTTTCCTTTTTTTGATATTTAAGAGAGATAGCCTTTCTTCGTAACGTTATTTTCTAAAAAAGCCGCTTCGATTGGTCTGTCGAAACGGCTTTTTTAGTTAAGATACTGAGGGGGGTAAAAAATTATTTGGCTACCAACACCATTTTTACCTTATCGGCTTTTTCAACATTTCGCATAAAATCGAGCAGTAAGCCCAACGATTCTTTGGGTTGTTCGACGTTGTTTACCACCAATTCACGGATGTAAAATAATTGTTTTCCTGTCAATTTAAAGGTGGCTGAATAATGGCCAAATACTGATTTTAGATTTACAGGTTCGGGCGTGTGTTCTAGCGAAAAACCTTCGGGCAGGTCAAAAGTAAGGCTATCCGTATCTGTGTACGCCATTTTGTCGGCCACGACACCATATTTACGCGCTTTTTTAGCCGTCGTATCGGGCATTGTGAAACTGAATTTGCTAAAAATATTGGGCTGAACGAACAAACGGCGGCCACTTTTCGCGCCATAATGCGGCAATTCAAGGCTTAATTTTTCTTCCACCGTCGGAATACGTTGGCGGTCGGCAACGTATTTAAAACTTTTAAGGTCGAAACTCGGCAAATGCAGTTGCCGAATCAAGGCATCACGCACGTCTTTCTCGTTGCCGTGCGTCGCAAATTGGCGCGCCCTGTCTTGTTGTAAGCCCGAATAAAGGGTTGTCAGTTCGGTTGTGGCGTTGCCGTCGGCATCGAGTTTGACCGTGGCTTGGCGCATTTGACGGTTGTCTTTTTCAGAATAACGCGGCGTATGGGCAACTTCACCGCCTTTTTCGGTCAAAATCAAGACATCGCGGTCACCTGTGAAATTCCCGCAATAACCCGCAGGGTCGTTTGAACTCGTGCATTCCAACCATACAGTGTCCTTTTCCATCGGTACGCAGAGAAAAACGTGGTTGAAATAATCGCCCACCAAATCGCGTTGCAAAGGCGCAGCATCTTCACCCGCACCAACAAGCGTATAATGTGACCGAATGCCAACTTCTTGCAACATCGCCTTGGTAAAATTGCTCAGGGCCTTGCAATCGCCGTATTTTTTGGCGTAAACATCCGTAGCAGGAAAGGGCTGAAAACCACCGATTCCAAACTGAATACTCACATATCGCGTATTTTCTTGCAAAAAACTGTAAATTTTGTCGATTTTACTGAGGGGGGTCGGGCAATCTTTGACGAGCGTTTGCAACTCCGTTTTGAAGCCTTCGGGCAACACATCGCGGCCTTTATTGAGTTCGTTGAAAAACGCCCCAAACGCCGCCCACGAATCTGCCGAACCCGAATAACCCAAATATTTGAAGTTTTCCCAAGAAACAAAAACCGTTGGTGCAGTAACAATTTTATCGGATGTGAAGGCATCTTCATTGCCCGCCACGACGTTTTTGGCCGTCCAACGGTAGCTTTTTCCACCCGATGCACCAATTTTTTCTGGTTCAGCCTTTTCTAAGTTGAACGTTTTGAAATGCGCGATTTCCGACATCGGCAGTTGTAACTCAAAAGCGGCCTCTTCCACCGACACCGACGGCAAGGGTTGTGCCGTCCATCTTTCAAGCGGAAACGCGCCGCGTCCCTCCACTTCGTACTCATATTCAACGGTAAAAGGATATTGACCGTACATCAATTCGGCGATTTTAGCGCGGCTATCGGTCGCAATGCTCATACCGTCGTCCGTCGCAATGTCTTGAATTTCAGAAGATTTGACTTTGCGGACAAATTTTCCCGCCGCATCGTAGAGATTGCCCTTGAAACGGGTGATTTTTTGGTTTTTATCGCTGTAATGCACCACACAACGGCTCCATCTCTTACCATCTTCACGGAGAATCGTCGCCACGCAGCGCACGCTGTTGACCGATTTTAACGGGTTTGTGAGGTTCGTCGCTTCGTAATATTCTCGAAAAACAACGTTCGCCTGTTGCGTCAGCAAGGCTTTTGGAATGTTGGAAACGGCGTAAGGTGTCGAACTGTTAGTGGGTTTTGTTTGGGCATTGCCCAAAAAAGTGAGGCCGAGGAGAAGGAATGTCAGGGATTGAATGCGCATATTTTAAAGTGTTTTATGTAAAAAATATTTTATAACTAATTAAAAATCAATATTTTATAAGGAATTATCCCCCCTCAGCAGCAATTTCCGATTTGGGATTTAATGGGCCACAGATTAGACAGATGCGACTGATTTACACTGATTTTTTTTATGATTTCCTAGAAAAAATCAGCGTAAATCAGTCGTATCAGCCCAATCAGTGTTCCCATGACGCCAAAGCGGAAATTGCTGCCCCCTCAGTATTTTTGTTGTAACGTGTTTTGTCATTCAAAAAGAATCTCTATTTTTTATATATTTTAGAACGTAGAAAATAGAGATTTCTACTGAATGACAAAACATGTTACGACAACCTTAGGGCAACCTTAGGGCAACCTTAGGGCAACAACGCTCATTACTTCGCTTTTTTCAACACAATTTGCTCCGCGTGTTTGGCCACAATATCATCAAACGTTTTTTTCAAATCAGTATATTCCGATGCCATAAAAACAGGTTTTTTGATGGATAATTTGCTCGTAATTTTCACCACGCCTTCCGCATTTGCTGGCGCAACGATGTATAGAAAACTAATTGACCCATCTTCCCAAGCCAATTTTACGGGTTTTGGCAACTCCTCAACGACGTAACCTGCGGGAACTTTCAAGGAAAAATTGTAAATTTCGTCCGACGGATGCGCAAAATCAACGGGGAATTGACGGTCGGCTTTTTTCAACAGATTTTCGGTTTTTCCAAAGGCCAACATCGGATTCAGATAAATGCGTTCGGCGTTGACATCCATAAATTCAGCCGTTTCAAACGCGAATTTTCCTTTCAACGGCTCGCTTGAATTGCCCGTATTGTCAAATTTTTGGCCCGTCAATTTGCCATTGCCAACGAGTTTTTCAAGTACCGTCTTAGCGTGTTTGTCTTCGCCATCTTTAGCTATTTTCAAACGGCTGTCCCAACCTTTGTAGCTTTTTTGAGTCGTCGAAATTACCCCCCTCAGTATTTTGCCGTTTTCAATCGTTATGTCAGCATTTGTTAAGTCCACCATTTTAGTAGCTTGCAAGCTAATCCAACGCGGGTTTTTAACGTCTAACAATAATCCTTCACCATTTAAAGCCCCAAACGGCAAAATGCCTAACGGCACTGTTTTGTCAACGGCATCCAAAAGAAGACGATTGCTATCCACTTCAACGGACATTAAAACGTAATTGAACCGATTAAGTAGAGGATAGGTTTTGGCAACACGCCCGTGCGAACGCGTGGACATTAATACAGGTGTCACGTCAAACCCCGCCTGTCTGAGCATCGCTCCAAGTATTACGTTAATTTCTGAACTTGTACCCGATTTTTTACTAATTACGTCACTAAAATAGCGGTCTGACTGCAAAAAAGCCCCGCTTTGAACGGCGATATTCGTTTTCAAATAATCCACAATTGCGGCGATTTTATCCATTTTCTTTGGCTTATTGTCGGTCAAAGAAGAGACTATTGAGCCAATGCCATCATTTTTTTTGATGTCGTTACCAATACCTATTCGCATTTCATTCTTGACAAATTCTTTCCATTCATCTTCGGCGCGCATGGCATATTGAAATTCAATTTTATCAAAATAATCCCGTGGCGTTGTGGTAAAAGGTTCATCGCGTAAGGCGGGTACATCTTTCATAATCCATTGCTTGGTTGTCGCATTTAAGTCTTTATTAGTCGTCAAAGGATTAAAGCCTTCTTGATTGAACCGATAATTCAATTTGAGGCGGTCGAAACGGTATTCAGACCAAACGGTAGGGTAGGGGTGCTGAAAATACCACGTTTCGGGTCTATAAACGTAAGGACTCGTTACATAATATGTGTATTCAATCACCACACCCGCCTTGATATTGGGCAAAGCAAAACTCTTTGTGTAGTAATTTTTGTACAATTCCTTCTTAAAAATGCTGCTTTTATCCAATTTGGTTTCTTTCACAACGCCGTTGACCAACTCATAAGAGACGGCTTTTATGTCCGACACAACTTCTTCTTTGTAGTAAGGCACTTCGATATTGCCGAAAAATTGCAACACATCGGCATCCGCTTTTAAGATTTTAACGCGGCGGTGGTATTCGTAAGTAATTTGATAGACATCAATGTTAGGAATAATAACCGCATCGCCATAGTCGCATAAAATAACCGCCGAAGCCGATGAATCCTTAGCATAAGTGGTCATTTTGAGGTCAGATTCCTCAATTTTTCCAAATTTGATGGGTGCTTTTTGAGCGAAAGCGGTAAACGCGGAAAGGGTTGCGAAAAGCGCAATGAGGCTGATTTTTTTGCAAAGTATCATAGGTCGAATCTATGTTTTTGATGAATGAAAATGGGTTAGTTCAAGTCATGTTATACGCAAAAAAAGAGGAAAGTTGTGGCATTTTCTTTCCGATTAGGAACGTTGAAAAAATAAAAGCGCGCTTTACTGGCTGTTTCTCGCTACGCTCGAAAGACGCCCTTTAAAGGTTTTTTTAGGAGGCAGCTTGTTTTTTGAAAGAAAATCGTAGATTTTCTTTCAAAAAACAAGCTGCCTCCTTAAAAAATCCTTTAAAGGGCGTCTTTCGAGCGTAGCGAGAAACAGCCCGTAAAACGCGCTTTTATTTTTTCAACGTTCCTTATTGACGCATTATCTAACCAAATTAATTTTCCAAAAGTAGCCTATCTTTTAAAATCCATCCTATTTTTTCTTTCTTTTGTGTTTTTAAAATCAGAGAAAGCCTAGAAAAGTAACTAAATTATTGTTTAACAATGTATTATAAAAACAAAAAATCAATTATAGGATTGTCGGCAAGCCTCGTTTTTGCTGCCCTATTTTTCGCTTCTTGTCGAAACGAGAACGCCAAAAGCACCGAAATTCTCTTGTCGGGCATCCACAAAGTCAGTTTATTGGATTCAGCAGACGCTGCCAAAGCGATTGTTCGAGACGATTTAGACAAGTTTTTTGAACATCTGACGCCGATTGACGCTGCCGTTCAGATGAAAAAAAATGACCCCCTCAGTATGTCGCCCGATTTGATGCTATCAAGCTATAAAAGTTATTTGCAAACTGACGTTACGGGTTTTACCAAAGAAGAAGCGGCTTTCATCGCAAAGGCCATGACGGAGGCGTTTCAACTTGTCGGCAAGGTGTCGCAACGTTATTTTCCAGAGGACATTCGGTTAATAAAAACCAAGGCGCACCACTACGACGCGGAGATGTACTATACGCGTGAAAATTGCATTGTGATTCCTGCACCAGTTCTAAAACAAAAGAATTACGACGCTTTTTTGCAAACGATGCTGCATGAAATCAGCCACATCGTCACGCGTTTGAATCCTAATGTCAAAGCGCAATTGTACGCATTGGTGGGGTTCAAAAAAATCGAAATACCGCTTGAAATGCCCGATGCGTTGCGCCGTCGTTTGTTGACAAATCCTGATGGTGTGGACTTAAATTGGGCAAAATCCATGGTATCAGCTACGGGAAAAGAAGTGTTTGCATTGCCTTTAATTTATGCAAAAGACACGCTTTTTGATGCAAAAAAGCCCGATTTTGGCGATTATTTAGGTTGGAATTACTACGAACTCGCCCCATCGGCAGACAATAAAACGCTGATTGTTCAGACCGTCGGCGAGCGTCAACAAAGCACACTCGACACGCGAGGCATCAATGATATGTTCTTAAAAAATTATAACACGGCCTACATTATTCACCCCGACGAAATCGTTGCCGACAATTTTGCTTTGCTCATGCTGTCCCAAAAAAACGCCGCCGTCACGAAGGATTTTACTGAGGGAGGCAAAACATTGATAGAAAAAATGAAAGGCGTGTTGATGCAATAAATTGGATTTCAAATTTCAAATTTCAAAGCGGAATGGGTTAATTCGCAATTTCATTCCCTATTTACATAACACATTATTTACCAAAATAAAAATGCCGAATACAGTGCTGTAAGTAGGTGCGTTTAAATAAACGGGAATTTTATTTTTTGCAAATTGTTGATTATCAACGTATTGTAAAACTCATAACTCATCATTTATAACTCAT
>JAYSRS010000555.1:0-3238 GCA_043720935.1 Saprospiraceae bacterium | reverse complement strand
TGGGACGACGTTGTTTTTTTGTTGAAAAATCGAAGATTTTTCAACAAAAAAACAACGTTGCCCCTTAAAAATTCCTTTCAGCACGCCTTTCGAGCGCAGCGAGAAACAGTGTAAAAAGTAAATTACTCCACAACCAACCCAATAGACTCCGCCACACAAGCAGGTTTGGCGACGCCTTCAATCTCAATAATCAAATCGCTGATGAATTTATGGCCTTTGGCGTCGCTTTCGATGGCTTTTAAGACCATTTTGACGCGAATTTTATGACCCGACAAAACGGGCGAAATGAAACGGACTTTGTTGTACCCATAATTTACGAGCAGTTTTGCCGATTCAATGTGTAACAATTGATACGTAAAATAAGGCAACAACGAGAGCGACAACAAGCCATGCGCGACGGTTCGGCCAAACGGCGATTCGGCTTCGGCGCGTTCGGTATTGAGGTGAATCCATTGATAATCAAGCGTAGCATCCGCAAATTTATTGATAACGTCTTGCGAAATCTCTAACCAATCAGTTGTGCCAATCGTTTTGCCTACGAACCCGCGTAAAGTTTCGACATTTTTAACGGTCAAACAGCCTTTGTCGTCATAAGAAAAGGCCCCCTCAGTATTTTGTTCCTTCTGAATGACAAAAAGCGTTGTGGTCTCTACAGCATTAACCTTGGTGTGTTGCATTTCCGCTTGCTGTTTGAGATACGCGTCAGTAACGACGACGGCTTTGCCAATAACTTTTCGATTCATCAAATCCCATAAAGCGTCGGGCGTTTCTGACAAGTGATATTGCTTGTAAATGTAGGGTTCAATCGTGCCTTTGGTCAAAAAAGCGGCGATTTCTTGAATATTCGCAAAGTTTTTGGCGGGTTCTTTCTCCGAAAAACGGCCCCAAAAAACGCCAACGATGGAACAACCTTTCAATAAAGGCAAGTTTGCGGGCAATTTAGGAATCTCGCCAGAGGCAAAACCAACGACCAAATAACGGCCATTCCAAGCCATTGAGCGAATCGCCGTTTCAGCCAACGGGCCACCAATCGGGTCGTAAATAACGTCAACACCGACCCCCTCAGTAAATTGAGCAATTTTGTCGCGCAGATTCTCCGTCGTGTAATTTATCGTGAAATCAGCTCCTTTTTCTTTGCAAACGGCGAGTTTTTCGTCAGAAGAAGCGGCAGCAATGACCGTCGCGCCCATAAGTTTGCCCAACTCGACGGCAGCCAAACCGACGCCTCCACCTGCACCCATCACCAGCAAGGTTTCGCCTTTTTGCAACACCGCACGGTCTTTCAAGGCGTGGTAAGACGTGCCATAATTATACATCACGGACGCCGCCGTAACGAAATCCATGTTCGGCAGAATCGGAAAACAGCGTTTGGCATCCATCACCAACTCCTCTGCGTAGCCGCCCCAACCCGCGAGGGCAAAAACGCGGTCGCCAACCTTAAAATGTTTGACGCCTTCGCCAACCCCTTTCACAACGCCCGACACTTCGCCGCCGGGCGAAAACGGCAACGCGGGTTTGAACTGATATAAGTTCTGAATGATAAGTGTATCGGGAAACGTCACGCCGCAAGCCATGACTTCGATGAGCAATTGACCCGCTCCTGCAACGGGCGAGGGGCTGTCTTCAAACGCCAAAGTGTCGGGCGTTCCGTGGGTTTTACAGAGAATGGCTTTCATTTTATTATTGCTTTGTACAACTGTTTGTATCACGGACTTTAGTCCGTGAATGTTAAATAGGGAGATTCACGGACTTCAGTCCGTGATACCGTTTTAAACAAAATCCGCTAACAACGCCGCTTTTGTGCCAAAATCAAGGTCGCCTTTGCCGAAGGCTTCTTGTGCCAAAAGGTGTAAGGCTTGTTTTTTATCGGTAGAAAATAAGGTTTTTTGAACGCGAATGTCGGTCTTGATGCTTAAAATATCTGCTTTCGTTGGCAACTCAATCAGTCCTGCAATTTCTGCTAAGTTGTTGCCCGTCAATACATTACTTGATTTAAGGCTATCGGGCAAGCCATCAAAACCTATCGGTAAAGGCCGTTCTGCACGGGCGATTTCAAACAATGCCGAACCACTTGCTTTTGTGTACCAATACCGACCGAGACGACCGACTAAGTTCATCCGATTTGGGTCAATGCGGCGTTTATCATCCGTCAAAACGGCCTCGTTGATGTGCATCCGCAAGACGCGACAGACAATTAAACGGCCCGAAGTAGCGACTTCACCAAGCGGAATAATTTGCTCAACGCAACATTCCATCTGCACGGGCGACTCCGCAACGCGCAACGGTTTGACCAAATCCGATTTGAGCGGCGTCAGTCCTGCCTTCGTAAATTCATCAATATCGGACGGATAATTAGCGGCAGTCAAGGCCATTTGCTTCACAATGTCGTAGCTGACCATGTTGATGACACATTCTTTGGTGTTTTCGATGTTCAGCAAGGTATCTTTTTTCGAGGCGTCACCACCGCGAAGGCTTGCCGAAAAAACGACAATCGGCGGGTCGGCACTGAACGCATTAAAAAAACTGTATGGCGCAAGATTAGCGACCCCCTCAGTATCAACGGTGCTGACAAAGGCAATCGGACGCGGGGCAACCGAACCAATCAAAAATTGGTACATATCCAAAGCAGGGGTTTTATTTGGGTCTATTTTGAGCATTTCTTTTTGAGTGATAAATAGATGAATGATGAGTTATGAATGCTATCAAGCGCGCAAAAATAGACTTTTTAAGCAAAAACAAGAACAAATTTCGAGTTTTGAGTTTTGAATTACGGAACTCAAAACCCAAAACTCAAATAAATACAAAGTAGCACGTTTTATATGTTTTCAGAATCATTTTAGGTGTAAAAATTTTCGATAGAGTCGAGCGTTGATGAGTTATATTTATAGGTCTGATTGCGGCGTAGCTGCAACATCTCGGTAATATTGTCCGAAGCTCAATTTTTTATGCGGTGTAACCGCTAAACAGCACGTTTTGCGGTTACACCGCATAGTAAAAGTCATTGTTGCGTTGAGCATTACCGAGATTTTGCAGCTACGCCGCATTTAGAATATAACTTATCAACGCTCGACTCTAAAGGGATTATATGTCAAAAGTGTAAGGATTAGACATGTAATCCCTTCGGGATTGAAGCGTCCTATTAAACTACTGTGCAATAAAATTTTTGAATACATAAAATATTGATAATTAATTATGTAGAAATTTTATGCGCATGCTATATACATTTATGACTAACCCC
>JAYSRS010000554.1:0-3242 GCA_043720935.1 Saprospiraceae bacterium | reverse complement strand
TAGGCCCCTCAGTATTTTGACTAAAAAAGCCGTTCCGAGGTCTTCGGAACGGCTTTTTTAGTCAAAATACTGAGGGGCCTATTTTTAGACCTTAAATCTGCGCTAAAATCTTCGCTTTTATTTGCGAAAACTCCTCGTCAGAAAGAATACCTGCGGCTTTGAGTTCCGAGAGTTTTTTAAGTTTAGCGGCGAAGTCTTCGGGTGCATCGGTCTTGTTAGCAGCTTCTTTGGCGGCTTGTTTGCCGTTTTTAATTTCTTCTTCGTATTTCTTTTTGGCCATACTTAAATCAAAATCTTCCAAAGTGCCCCCTTTTGAGAAGTGGCTTGCGACGACTTGGCCCAAAGCATACGTTGAAGCTGCTGACAAAGCGGGCATCGTAAACTCACCAATCACTGTTCCAACGCCTGGAATCGCTTTAATCAAACTCGCCGCTACCCGTGCAATCCCACCTCCCGCAAGGGCAGCAATGATATTTCGGCCTAGAACGTCGGCAAAATTGACGCGGTACAAGCTGGCCAATTGGCGCAACATATTGAGTTGAACGGCGGAAACGGCGGCAAAATCGGCCACAGGAATCGGCAACAAGGCGGCACTAGCGGCAAAGGCCAAATGATTGCGGATGATGTCGTCGGCGCGGTTGCGTTTTTCTTCTTGATTCATGTTAGGAGAATTTTGAGTGTAAAATTGAAATTCGGCGATAACCAAATCCTTTAGAATCTTCATTGCGAAAGGTTTAATAACCAAAAGATAATGCATGATTAATTTTTATTTTTGACTGTAAACCCAACTTAAAGGTAACGCAAGAAGTTCCAAAGCGTAGAGAATAAACGACGAAAAACGCCCAGTTAACGACAAAAATGAAGGATTTTGGATTTCGGATGTCAGACGCAAGCGTTGTGCGTTTACAAACTTTACAAACTTTACAAACATTTGCGAAATATTTAAGATTTCGTAAATGTAGTCTCCAATTGTCAAAGAGCCGCTTTTTTAACAGGACAAAGCTGTTCCAAACACCGCATCATTACGTAAAACAAAAGCAATTCATGTTTGCCCGTAAAGCCCAACCGCTTATTCGTCGCTTTGACAAACTGTGCGTAAATCTGCCAAACGGCGGAAAAACGGACTTCGGTGTCTAAGGCACGGGTGCGGAAAGTGAGGCGAATGTCCTCCGTAGCGAAGTAGCATTGTTCGAGCCAAGCGTTGAAATATTTTTCGGCGAACAAATCGCCCGTTTTCAAGGATTGCCATATTTTTTTATGAAAACTGTATAGTTCTGCTTCGTGTCGCTTGAAAACGTACTCAAAAAGCTGTGGCGAAAAGGCTTCGTCCGCGTAGTGCGTGAGGTAAAATTCACAGAATTGTGCGGCATCAGCTGTATCAAAACCCGCCGAATCTAAGAAACCTAACTGCAATTGAATTGCAATAGTAGCCGCTTCTACGGAAGTCCAATTGTCGTGTTTGACGGCCAAAAAAGACAACACCGCATCGCTCGATGCTTGTTCAAAACGCTCAAAAATCGGTTGCCCAACGTCGCCGCCGACCCCCTCAGTATTTGGCCGATATTGCGCCGTTTGCATCGAATTATTAGGTTCTAAATCTACGCGGTCGAGAGAACGCCGCGACGGTTTGTCTTCGACATAACGTAAGAAATGTTCTGCAAAATTGGGTAAAACCAGCTCATTGAGCGTCGAGCCATTGCCCCGCATAGCAACAATGACGTGCGTACCGCCTTCTTTGCCGCGTTGCCAAAAATAGCGGTCAACAATCCCCGCATTGACGATGCTATTGACAAAAGGCTTGACGGATTTGACTAAAAAAACTTCCAAAGGCTCGGCGTAATTCATCCGAGCAACGACCCATTCTGTCAGTTGTGTGGTGGGTTGTAAGCGGTCAATATTCATAAAAAGTTGGTGTGTAAGGAAAGGATGAATGATGAAGGATAAATGATGCGTTTGCAAACGGCTGAATGCCAACTCATTGCCCCCAAATTGCTTATTCCATCTATTTTCAAGTCCTAAATAAAAGTTTTGTAAAATTCAATTGTTAAAAATGTATCATTTGAGAAGAAGAAAACTTCTGTGTCCTCCGTGTCCTCTGTGTGAAACCCACACCTGCAAGTTGGCAAAACCTTGGCCAAAACGAGGCAAAATAGGTAGAGACTGTGACATATTTTTTCAGAATACCTTTTATAGACTGTTTTTGACACTATTATACGTGTGTTATAAAAATTATGCGTAAAAATTAGGTGAAATATACCCTAAACATGGTATATTCGTGCTTCGTTTTTAAACTTATTATCCTTATCTAAAAAATCAATACTTATGTTATTCAAACAAGCCACTAAAATCATCAGGACGCTTTTTGTTCTCGTGTTTCCCCTGTTGAACAATGTTTTTGCTCAAAAATTGGCACAAAACAAAATTGATTCCACGACTTCTATCGCCGAAACGGTTGCTATGGCCAAAAGTATCCCACAAGCTAATGTTGATACACTTGTTAAAAATGTGACATCTATTTTGGCAGTCGAGGCACCTACGCTCATTAAAAAAGATTCTGTTCTCAAAGCCGTCCCCGTTGTTATCGAAGACGACAAAAACATTTTCAAAGTGGTGGAAGAGCAGCCTGAGTTCAACGGTGGATTAGCCGCTTTCTTCAAATACTTAAACGCTAAGGTCACGACACCGCCCGAAGCCTTGAAAGAACGCATTGAAGGCCGCGTCACCGTGAGTTTTGTGGTCAACGTGGACAGTACCGTCTCAAACGTGACCATCAGCCGAACCGCTTTAATCAAGCGAACGAGCGACGATAAGACCATCGAAGCCGATGCTGAAAAAGACAAAATCGCCATCGGCGCGCTCAAAACCGAAGCTATCCGTGTTATCAAAGCCATGCCAAAATGGAAACCTGGGAAGCAAGAAGGAAAAATCGTTAGGTCGTTGTTTGCGATGCCCGTTAGTTTTTAGGCTCAATGGCCCACTGATTTGACTGATTTACACTGATTTTTATTGAATAACTCCTGTTACGCAAGCGGCTACAATGGCCCACTGATTTGAGGGATACGACTGATTTAAAAGGATTTTTTTTTTGATGGAAACAAATCAGTGTAAATCAGTCGTATCAGCCTAATCAGTGGGCCATAATGTTTCGGAATTATCGGCTTTATGTCGCAAAATACTGAGGGGGTGTCAGATTTAGGAAATTTGCAAAATTTCCTAAATCTTTTGCCGCAAAAACACCATTT
>JAYSRS010000553.1:0-9244 GCA_043720935.1 Saprospiraceae bacterium | reverse complement strand
GTTGCCCTCTTGAAAAACTTGACAAGAGCGTTGATTGAGCATAAGCGCATCAGCACGACTTTGGCAAAAGCAAAGGCTTTGCGGATTCACGTAGAACCTATTATTACGCGCTCGAAAGATAACACGACACATTCACGTCGTACGGCTTTCAGTATGTTGCAAGACAAGGAAGCTGTAAAGGAATTGTTTGACGTTATTGGCCCGAAAGTAATGGATCGCCCGGGTGGTTACGTTCGCGTTATTAAGACGGGAACACGTTTAGGTGATGGTGCAGAAACCGCAATGATTGAACTCGTTGACTTCAACGAACTACTTTTAGAAGCGAAAAATGCAACACCTGCGAAGAAAAAAGTACGTCGTGGTCGCGGCAAATCAGCGACAGAAACGACCGCCGAAACTGCCACAGAAGGCAACGAGGCATAAGCCAAGATTTTTTTTTTTATCTATACATACCGTGCCTTCCTATAAGTTGGCGCGGTTTTGTTTTTTTAGGGCTATTTTTAGGTCAAAACCCTTGTAAACGATGTGTTTGCAAGGGTTTTTTGCTTGAAAAACGATAAAATACTGAGGGGGTGTTTTGGCGCATCAAATTTATAGTTTACATTTGCTACATGAATACCATCAGAGAAATTACCGATTTAGCGGACAAACGCTTACGAGAAGCCGAACTATTGCATGCGAGCGGCATGGAAGAAGGCGCGTTTTATTTAGCAGGTTATGCCGTTGAGTTGATGCTTAAAGCATATATTTGCAAAAATTTGGATATTGATAATTTTTACGTCAAACCACTAAAAACAGGGAAACAAGCATTTTTTACGCACGAACTTGACCAATTGTTAACTTTATCTGGAATGAGAACAATATTTGACCAAGAAGTGTTGACTAACCAACCTTTGGCTGATGCTTGGAAAGACATCTGTACTTGGAGTGAAGAAAGACGTTATGTGTCTGTAACGACTCACACAGAAGTTGCTATTTTATTATCATCTATTAATTTTTTTTTAACATGGTGCCATCAAAATTGGTAAGAGAAATTAGTCATATTATTGACGACTTAAATAAACCCCAATTACTGTATGTAGCAGCTTGGTTATCGCCCCACGATGATTTTACAGGCAGGGAAAGGTACGTTTTGAATGTGCGTATGGAACATTTAATAGAATCGCGTCTTTCTGAACACAAGGTTATTTATGATATTCTTAAAGAACATTTAGCACCTCCTGTATTAGCTAAGATAAGCCGTGTTGCAGTGCATAACCCCAAGGATTATGTGCCTAATAACTACGACGATGTCTCTGTTTTTGAACATGAAGACCTTGTTGAATATTAATGTTAGATTGCAAAGATTAGTTCCAAAAGCCTTATAAACGTCCGTTTATAAGGCTTTTTTACGTAAAAATACGTGAAATACTGAGGGGGTGTTTGAGGGTTTTAGAAAAGAGAAATTTGTAAAACTTAACCATAAAATAGTAAAAAATGAATATAAAAATTTCAAGTTGTGAAAATACGTATTACCTTTGTTGGGTATTAAATCCTTTGAACAATAGCAAATAAACCAATTGACGGGCTTCTACGAGCTAAAATACTGAGGGGGTAAAAAACGCATGAAACATAGACTCCTGCTGTTATTTTTCAAGGGAATTGATACACGTATTGTTCACACTTCTTCCATTCAATTTTAAAATTCTCTCAAAATGCAAAACATTAAATCATTGAGGCAACGGCTTGCCTTGGTGCTCTGTCTGTTCACTTTTCTCACTTTTTCTGCTTCTTTTGGACAAAATACGGCCATTATTGGGTCAACAACTGGTGAAACCTGCACAAGCTGTGGTCCGCTTTACGTGGATAGCATCATTCCATTTAAGTATTCCCGTTATGCGGTTAACTATTCGGCTACTGAATTAGCGGCTATTCCCGTTGGCGCAACGATCACTAAAATTGAATGGTTGCGCGATAGTGGTAGTACTATTTCGGGGGCTAATAAACTGGATATTTGGCTTTGCAATGCCCTGCCGCCCGATTTATCTTCTAGCCTTATTTGGCGTTTTTTAAAAGACATTTCTACTAAAGTTTATACATCAACGGCACAATCTATCTCGGGCGCAAATCAAGGCATAGCAAACGTTTGGTTTGCTTGCCCATTAACGACTGGTTTTGTTTACACAGGACAAGGCAATTTGATGATAATGACGGACTGGACACGTAGTACATTAACCCGAAATTCGGTTAAATGGCGAATGACACCCGCTAACGATAAAGGTATTGGTGGTGCGGGGTCTGCCGTTTACGATGATTTTTTGCCCATTCACATCCAAAACACATACCGTAGCAACATTAATGTGCATCCGACCTTGCGGATTACCTACACACCGCCTACGTGTGTACCTAAAAATTTGATAATCAACAACATAACGAGTTCAACGGCTTTGTTTTCGTGGTCGCTTCCCGCTTTGGGTTCACCGACAAATTACACTTGGCGCGTCGTCAAAGCCGATACGCCAACGACTACCGTAGCGACTGGCATGACGCCAAATCTTAACGCGGCAATCACGGGTTTGACACCTAATACAAATTATATAGCCTTAGTAGAATCGAATTGCAACACTTTTGAAGTCAGCATTCCCTTTAAAACAGTGTGCGGTACGATTACAACTTATCCGTGGAAAGAAGATTTTGAAGCAAATGCTGCCGCCGACTGCGTTGAGATGAGGGGATGGAAAACTTTTTTAACAGGCAGCTACAACGGGCCAGCTTATAATTACAACTACAATGAGGGCAGATATGCCCATTACGAAGTACGCGATTCAAGTCTTATTCATGTGCCTTTTTATCTGACTTTACCGCCTTTTGTACTTGGAAACACGCCCAAAAGCCTTAAATATTACTATTGGTTGGGGCAAAGTGGCTATCAAGGAACAACCGACAGTGCGGGTGTTGACCCTTCGCCTTTGGAGTGTCAAATAAGTATAAATAATGGTGCGACGTGGACGCCACTCTATAAACATACCATCAATAACGCCGCTTTTGCCACACTCGCTTATGAGGGTTGGAGCGATGTTCGGATTGATTTGTCGGCCTATGCCAATCAAACCGTACACGTTCGTTTTCAAGGGCGGTCTAATTTGTGGTACAACGGTGGTATTACGCATATCAATAATACCAGTGTTGTAATTGATGACCTTACTGTTGAAAATTTGCCTACTTGTCCAAGACCCACTCAACCCACAATTTCCAATTTGGGCAGTGCGTCGGCGCAGTTCAATTGGACGCAATCGGGGAGTGCATCAAGTTGGGATGTTTATTATAGCATATTCAATGCAGCCGTGCCAACGGATACGACGACACCAAACGCGACGACAACGCAACGGTTTTACACGATTTCGGGTTTGGAGACAAATAAGGTTTATTATGCTTGGGTTCGGGCGCATTGTAGCGGAACGGTAAAAAGTGAATGGACAAGTTACACCGCTTTTCAAACGAATTGTCGCAATATTACCACTTTCCCGTGGGCGGAAGGCTTTGAAAATGGCGATTTTCCAGCTTGCCTCATTGACATCAATAGGTCAGATTGGCGCATTACGTCGTCTAATGAACCCAATGGCGCAAACGCAGGAAACAATGGGTCGAGCAAATTTATAGGTCTTTTGGGAGATTACGGCTCGACGGATTATGTGCCTAAATACCTTAAAATGCCCTCTTTTACATTGGGAAGTACACCAAAACAGTTTAAATATCATTATTGGTTAGGTGACGGTGGGTTTACGGGCAGAGGCGGCGTTTATCCTTTGGAATTGGAAATTAGTACCAATAACGGCGGGACATGGACGGTTATTTATTCACATTCATTCAACAACACCATATTTAACAACCGCCCGTGGGATGCTTGGCACAATACCACCGTTGATTTGTCGGCTTATGTGAATCAGACCGTTCAATTGCGCTTCAAAGCGCAGATTGTTAACGTGGGCGATAGGACGAGTTTAGGGCTTGACGATATGACGATGAGCCTCGCGCCAACTTGTTCACGACCAAGCACCCCCTCAGTATCTAACATCACGGCAACGACTGCGAAGCTCACGTGGACGCAAGCGGGTACACCTACGGCATGGGAAATATATTACGCCACACGTCCACTATTTCCTGATGTCAACACGCCAGCACTTGGCATGGCAACGCAGACCAATTTTACCTTATCTAATCTGACGCCCAATACTTTTTATTTCGTTTGGGTAAGGGCGCGTTGTGCAGACGGAACAAAGGGAAATTGGACAGATTTTACTGGATTTGCCACTTCTTGCCCCAATATTGCGACTTTTCCGTGGGCAGAAGGGTTTGAAACGGAGGGAAATTGTCCCATAAATACCTCTATTTCCCAGTGGGAGATAGTCGAAAGGGATGACGATGGTGCGCTCAATGGACACAATGGTTCTGCAAAATTTGCGCGATTGGATGCCTACAATACGAGTGGATTTAATAATCCTGTTTCGCTATATCTACCCACTTTTACGTTGGGCGCGACGCCTAAAAGTTTGACTTATTATTATTGGTTGGGCGAATACGGCAACAAAGGCACAACGGGCAACGCGGGTGACGACCCGTTTCCTTTGGAAGTTCTGATAAGTACGGACAGTTCAGTTACGTGGACCTCTATTTTCAGTCATACGGCGGCTAATTCTATATTTAACAACGAAGAACGCTTCGATTGGCATAGAAACAGGTTGGATTTGGCGGCTTATGCCAATAAAACAGTCAGTTTACGTTTTGTTGGTCGTTCCAATGCGACACGTACTTATGCGTATAACATGGATATTGATGATTTAAGCATCAGCAACACACCCGCCTGTTCCGAGCCAATCTACACCAATTCTTATATTTTGGACACGTCCGCCCGCATCAATTGGCGACAACCCGACAGCAGCAATGTGGCGGCGTGGGATGTTTATTACTCAAAAGATGGCGTTGGTCCAAGTCTGACGACTCTTCCCAAGGCCACAACAACCAATAAATATTACACCTTGACGGGCATCACTTCGGATTCTGCTTACACTGTTTGGGTGCGCGCGCGTTGCAATTCGGGTGCGGCGGCTACAACCGATTGGACTAAAATGCTTACTTTTAAGGCACTTTGTAAGGTTGTTTCAGTTTTTCCGTTCAAGGAAGGCTTCAACGACGGTCAAACACCAGATTGTTGGGCGGCGAATAGTAACGGTACAGGTTGGATATGTGATACGACTTACGATTATGACTATAACCCGACCCATCCAATTGAAGGCAATGGATTTGCGTATCTCATACCTTACACCGTTGCCAATCAACTGTACAATCCCTACACTTTAGAATCGGTTGCGTTTAATTTGGGGGCAACGCCCAAACGTTTGAAGTTCAATTATTGGATTGGTAAAGATATTGTTGCCAATGACAGCATTCCTTTGACCCTTGAGATTTCGACCGATAATGGCGTATCTTTTACGCTTTTGAAAGCCTATAAAACGCCAAAAGTGAGTAAATGGCAATACCAAATGATTGATTTGGCCGCTTATGCCAACAAAATTGTAACTTTTCGTTTCAGTGGACATCTGACTCAGATTCATTTTTTAAGTTTTGTCGGCAACCTTGGTTTAGATAATTTTAGAATTGAAGCACCAAATTGTGTTTTGCCAACGGCAACAACCGTTTCAAATATCACGTCAACAAGTGCCAATATTTCTTGGACGCAAGCCGCAGGAACGGCCACGAGTTGGGATATGTATTATTCAACATCTGATACCATCCCAAGCGATACGGCACGCGCTACTTTGACGAACATCACAACGAATACCAATTACAATTTAACGGGTTTAGAAGGTGGTTCAACTTACTACCTTTGGATAAGAAGCAACTGCGGAAACGGCCAACGCAGCGATTGGGCCGCCCCCTCAGTATTTTCGACAATTTGCAGCTATGCTGAACTTGCCGAAAAGTTTGAGCAGGACACCATTCTTTTCAATCCGCTTTTGCCCAAGTGTTGGCAAAAAATAGAAAAAGGAGTGGATGCCCATGTAAACCGTATTTCAATGGGGTTTGATTACAGAACCAAAGGAGGTATTAGCTTAGAAATGGGGAGTTCAAGTACCAACGTGGCCATGCTCATTACGCCTCAATTGACGAATCTTCGGGCGGGAACGCACCGTTTACGTTTCCAAACGGCGCATTTTTATGATACATCTTTGGAGTTGGGCTATATGAGCAGCCCGACCGATACGGCAAGTTTTAGGGTTCTCAAAACCTACGCGATGGATACGCTCTCTTCAAACGAAAGAACTTTTGCGCCAAGCACGACATTGCCCTTAACTGCGCGCCATTTGGCGTTTAAAATCAAAGGTACTTCCTATGTATTCATCAATTTTGACGATATTTACTGGGAAAAAATACCCACTTGCAACGATGTGGTGACCAATTTGAGGGCAAAAGCCACTTTAACGACCGCAAAAATCACATGGTCGGCCCCCTCAGTAAATCGGCCCGTTAGCTATGATTGGCAAATTGTGAAAGACGTATCAGTTACGTTTGGCGTCGCTGATACCGTCGTCAAAAGCGGTAACACAACTGATACGTCTGTAACGGTAACGGGTTTGGCTATCGGGCAATCGTACATTGTGAGGCTGCGTCCGCGTTGTTCGGACACTACTAATTTTCATTGGAGTTTGGGCGAACAATTTTATACCCCCCTCAGTAATGACGCCTGTTCGGGAGCTATTCCGCTTGTTTTAGGTGCTGCGCCCGTTTTGGTTCACGCGGGTTTAGCGGATGAAGGCGTACCTGTGCCGATTGGCCCCGCTCCCGTGAGGGTAGGTGCGCGACAAACGGACGGCTACCGAAACGATGTTTGGTATTCCTTCAAAACGCCCGCAACGGAGACCGACAAATTACTTATTGCCCCTACTGCAACGGGAATATATAACGATTGGGTGATGGCGGTTTACAAAGGTGGCTGTCCGCCCGTCGGCAAGCAAGTGAGTTATTCAGACGATTTATCTTCCGATTTCAAAGGTATGCCCGTGATGTCTCTTTGCGGCTACGCGCCAAACACAACCTATTACATTCGTTTATTTCCGTTTTACGGTTATTCCGTGGATGATACGTGTAGATTATCCGTAATGAGTGATGCCATAGGCTGTTCGCCACGCCCTGCCAATGACAGTTGTTCACAAGCCGTTACGCTACTTGAAAATACTGAAGTTGTGGGTACAAATGAATTCGTAACGCCCGATTTAGTCGCTAATCCCACGCAAGACCCTTACGGCAATATTAACGACGTTTGGTATAAATTCAACAGTGGAACGGGTGCAAATCGCATTATTAACGCTGAAGTTGCCCTAAAATATATTGAAACGTATGTCGGTTCAACCATTCGTTTTGCGGTGTACAAAGGGACTTGCAACGGTTTGACCCAAATAACGAATGAGGGAACTTACGCTTATGTTAAGAAGCCTTATAATTTTAATGCTCCTACAAACAGAGAAAATGACACGTTATTTATTCGAGGTTTGGAGGAGAATCAAGATTACTACATTCGGGCGTGGTCGAATGGTGATTATCTGCGAGCCAACATTGTAACGGGGCGTTTTTCCTTGAAATTAATAGTAAAAAATAGATTTTCATCAAGTCAAGTGGCCGCAACCCACGCCAAAGACAGTTGTGCCGCGTTCACAACCATTACAATTGATTCAACAAACAATACACGTTGGGTACCAATTATGGATAGCACGAATTTGGTCGCTGAAATCAGAGGCAATGGCAACAATCTCGGCAATGTGTCTGGCGCATATTATCGCCACACGACGGGAAATGTCCGAACGGCAAACAGCGCGTATTTGAATCGAAATATTGCGTTTACCATTGATAGACAACCGATTACGCCTGTATCTGTTCGTATATATATTACGGCGGCGGAGTGGAACGCGCTTGCAGCAATCTATCCAAGTATCACGCCGACGAATTTTTCGTTGCACCGTGTACAAGGCGTTATTTGTTCAAGCGTTTATATCGGCGGGACGATGCAAGAGATTATCAACGGCGCAACGCGCAATAATTTTGGCAGCGATTACTATTTGGAATATCAAACGCCAGGCTTTTCACAGTTTTTTATTACTGCTCCGAACGCGCCAATTCCTGTTGAATTGAAAGCATTTACGGCGGTTGCCAAAGATAAAACAAACGCGATTCAATGGCAAACGGCAACTGAATTGAACGTCCATAAATTCATCATCGAACGTTCCAATAACGGTGTAACTCATTGGTTATCAATAGGAGAGGAGAAGGCCGTTGGCAATAGCACAAGTTTGCAGACGTATAATTTGACGGACAACGACCCCCTCAGTATGTCGTACTATCGCTTGCGAACAATTGACGTAAACGGTAAAGAATCGTTGTCAAATACCGTTTCGGTGGCTCGAAAAATCGGTCGTTTGAACATTACAAACGTCTTTCCTGTGCCAACAAGTAACGATGTCAACGTTCAATTTGAAGCCAAAAACAACGAGCAAATTGAGTTGGTAATCACGACAATAACGGGTCAAGTGGTCTATCAAAACAACATAACGGCGAAAGAAGGCTTCAACACGCAAACGATTTCAATGACAAATTTTGAAAACGGCTTGTATTTTATCAGCTTGTCAAATGGTATTGACAAAGTGTTGCAACGCATCGTAAAGCAATAAAAACGTACAGGCTGCTCTAGCTGCCGTCCATCATTCAACAATCAAAAACCCTTGTAAACACGTCGTTTACAAGGGTTTTTGATTGAAAATGAGAAAATACAGAGGGGTCAAGCCGCCTCTAATTCGGCCATTACGAACGGTATTTTTTCCGCTATTTCTGCTACCATAGCAGGTATTTCGGCAACGTCAATGCGGTGACGGCTGCAATGTTCTACCGTTTTATTGGTGTTTACAAGGTCTTCGTTGCCGATAAAAGACAGTGTTGTCTTGAATTTATGGCTAATTTGGAACACTTCTTCCCAATCAGAAGCTGCGGTAGCTGCTTGAAGTTTGGCCATTTCATCGGGAATTTCGACGATAAGCATTGAGAGCATTTCGCGTTTCATTTCGTCGTCACCGCCCGTCATGGTGTCGAGATAATCGAGGTTGATGTAATTGTAAGTCATTGTCATTGTCATACTTTAAGAATTAAGTTTTGTGCGTTACTTTAAGGATTGCAAATTTATACAATTTACGGGCTGTTTTTCGCTGCGCTCAAAAGACGC
>JAYSRS010000552.1:0-3250 GCA_043720935.1 Saprospiraceae bacterium | reverse complement strand
CGTAGCATTTTGTACGATTTTGAAGAATAGAATTTTTCACGGCGGCATTATTGCCAAAGGCGCAGGAATGTTGAACAAAGGAGAGAATGGTAAAGGCATTGCTTCGCGTTGGTATCCTAAGACATTGCGCGATAGAATATTGGCTATCAACGCCGTAAAAAACACGATTAATTTTAATACGGGTGATGCGTTTGAGATTTTAGAGAAAAATTTGACCAATGAAAATGCCTATTTTTTCATTGACCCGCCTTACAAAAAGGCGGGTAAACGGCTTTATACGCATGCCCATATTGACCATGAAAGACTATTTCAATTGGCTGCACAGATAAAAGGAAAATTTATGCTCACTTACGATGATACACCAGAAATATGTCAACTTGCCAACGCTTACCACTTGGATTTTAGAAAGATACCGATGAAAACAACCCTTCATTATGAGAAAAATGAGATAATTATTTCGGATAATTTTTCATGGTGGCACAACCGTAAAGGATGATTAAGAGATTTGAACAGCCTTAAACAAAAAAATACTGAGGGGTACAAAATTAGCATGAATTGCCAATTAAACCTTAAAAATATCCACCACTTTTAGCTCGAAATCGGGTAAAACGGGGGCGGCACTGCATATTTTTTCACCCCGACAGACTTCTATCATGTCCAATGACCGATAGATATGCACAATTTTTTGTTCGGGAAAAATGTGCCAAATCACTTGTACACCTGCCGCAAAATACTCATCCACTTTATTGACGACGATGTTGATATCGTCATTTTTTGAAATAACTTCAATCACGAACGAGGGCATAGATTCAATACCATTTGCCCCGTCAACGATTTGTTGATTAGTCAAATAAGCACCGTCGGGCCTTCTCCACTTGACGGGTGTTGTCCACGTTTCGAGTTCAAAAACGAGTTCACCACTGCTTTCGTAAGCGGCGGTTGTATGAAAACGCCGCGTTAGGTTGCGGACGATGTATTGTTCCTTTAATTTCATAGCGGTTGTTTTCTCGATGACACCATTGTTCCACTCCCATTTCATACCGTCTTCGCCGCCTTTTCGATATTTTTCGAGAAAGACTTCAAGCGATATGTCGGGTTCAAAATTAGGTGCTTGCTCACCTACGAAGGCGGCGGGTGCTGTTGCTATTGCGGTCATATTGTGATACTTTTTTACAAATTTATGCCTTTACGCTGAATGCACAACAAAAAAATGAATAAATCTTCGATGGTTAATAAATATTTTTAATACTCATATCTAAAAAATAAGCCCCTCAATATGCAAATACTGAGGGGCCTATTTTTTTACAAATAAACATTAAAAATCAAACTTAATCCCTTGTGCCAAAGGCAATTGTGTCGAATAATTAATTGTATTCGTTTGACGCCGCATATACGCTTTCCATGCGTCCGAACCTGATTCACGACCGCCGCCCGTTTCTTTTTCACCACCGAATGCCCCGCCGATTTCCGCACCCGAAGTACCGATATTGACGTTCGCAATGCCGCAATCTGAACCTGCCGCGCTCAAAAATTGCTCGGCTTCGCGGAGGCTATCGGTCATAATTGCCGACGACAGACCTTGCGGTACGTCGTTTTGCAAGGCAATTGCTTCGTCGAGTGTCGAATATTTCATCAAATATAAAATCGGTGCGAAGGTTTCATGCTGCACAATCGGCCACGCGTTTTCGACTTCCGCAATGCACGGTTTGACGTAGCAACCGCTTTCAAATTCGGTCAAAACGCCGCCTTCGACTAGGAATTTACCCCCCTCAGTATTTACGGCTTCAATGGCCTTCAAATAATTTTCAACGGCCAAATTGTCAATAACGGGGCCTACGTGGTTATTGATGTCGAGCGGATTGCCGATGCGGAGTTGCGAATAGGCTTTTTTCATCACCTCTTTCACCTTATCATAAACACTTTCGTGGATAATCAACCGCCGCGTTGACGTGCAGCGTTGCCCCGCCGTACCGACCGCCCCGAAAACCGCACCAGGGACAACGATGCTCAAATCTGCCGAAGGTGTGATGATAATCGCATTATTCCCGCCCAATTCTAAGAGCGACTTGCCCAATCTTGCACCGACCGTTGCGGCGACGATTTTACCCATGCGCGTTGAACCCGTTGCCGAAATCAAAGGCACACGTCCGTCTTTTGTCATCAACTCGCCGACTTTGTAATCGCCATTAATGATGCAGCTTACACCTTCGGGTATCTCATTGGCTTTCAATACTTTATGGAAAATGTTTTGGCAAGCGACGCTCGTCAATGGCGTTTTTTCTGATGCTTTCCACACCGTTACGTTGCCACAAACCCATGCCAAAGCCGCGTTCCAAGACCAGACCGCAACGGGGAAATTGAAGGCCGAAATGATGCCCACAATGCCTAACGGATGCCATTGTTCGTACATACGATGTTGCGACCGCTCAGAGTGCATCGTGAGGCCGTAAAGCTGCCGACTTAGGCCGACGGCAAAATCACAAATATCAATCATCTCTTGCACTTCGCCCCAACCTTCTTGTAGGCTTTTGCCCATTTCGTAGCTGACCAAACGGCCTAAAGCGTCTTTATTTTTACGCAATTCGTCGCCAAATTGACGGACAATTTCGCCGCGTTTTGGCGCAGGCATAGCTTGCCAAACGGGAAAAGCAGTGCGCGCTGTTTCAATAACGGCGGCGTATTGTTCGGGCGTCGTCACCGTCACGGAACCGATGAGCGCACCGTCAACGGGCGAAATAGATTTGATAGTTTTACGGCTACCGACGGATTCTAAGCCCGTCGAAGTGCCGTGATTGGCTTGTTTTAAGCCGAGTTTCTTTAAAAAATCTAAGGAAATGGTGGATTTGGCTGTGGCAGTCATTAAGTTGAATTAAAAATTAAAAATTAAGAATTAGAAATTTAGGAGGGCAAAACTAGCGGTTTTGGTTAGTTGGCAGCGTTTTGAGGTGAAAAAAAGTATAAAATACTGAGGGGGGCTTTTTGAGTGAAATAAGGTTGCGAAGGTTGGAATCCTGTTCGTTACCCACATCCTTTTTAGCGTTGAAGTGGCTATTTCTAAAAGGAATGTATGTTTATAGAAACATAATAAGTAATATTTTCTCGATTCCAAAGGAATTGTATGTAATAACCACATGTTTTTACATATAATTCCTTTAGGAATGCGAAATAAATAAAAGCGTATTTTCATACACACTGTTTTTCGCTGCGCGAAAAAGGCGTGCGTGGAGAAAATCTATCGGAGGCAGCTTGT
>JAYSRS010000551.1:0-9256 GCA_043720935.1 Saprospiraceae bacterium | reverse complement strand
GGCAAACAATGGTCTTTTGTTATCATGGAAGGTAAAGATTACTGTATTTCGCCTTCTTTCAATTCCGTTGACAGCAAGGACTTAATGACGATTATCGCTGTGTTGCGTAAATTCAAATTTATTTTAGAAACACGGTTAATGATTGAAGATTAAAAGTGTTCCAAACAACAAACGCCTTGAAAGTTAATCCTTTCAAGGCGTTTGTTGTTTGGAACCATAACGTCGTCGAGGTTACAAACCTCGACGACGTTGGAAAAACAAAATTTAAGGCCCCTCAGTATTTTGCCGATTTTTCCAAGCGAAACGCTACTTTTGCCCGAAATTTATCATCGTCCATCCGTATTTGTAAAAAAAGAAAAACATCGTATGAATTTATTGCCTTTGACCGACCGTTTTCAAGACCGACACATCGGCCCAAACGCTGTCGAAACTGCCGAAATGCTCACTGCTATCGGCGTTGACTCCCTTGACACGCTTATCGAACAAACAATTCCTGCCGCTATTCGCTCGCCGAAGCCTTTGGAGATGCCCGAAGCCTTGTCGGAATTTGAGTATCTCCGCGAACTCAAGCAGACAGCCAAATTGAATAAAGTATTTAGGTCATACATCGGCCAAGGTTATTACGGCACGATTACCCCCTCAGTAATTTTACGCAATGTCTTCCAAAATCCAGGTTGGTACACGCAATACACACCGTATCAGGCCGAAATCGCACAAGGCCGTTTGGAAGCGATTTTGAATTTTCAAACAATGGTCGCCGATTTAACAGGCTTACCAATTGCGAATGCCTCGCTACTCGACGAAGGAACAGCCGCTGCCGAAGCAATGACTATGTTTTTTGCCGAAAAGAATAAAAAAGCCAAGACGGCAGCAGACCATAAAAATGATTTTTGGGTGGACACCCACGTCTCAGCGGCAACGCTAGATGTGTTGAAAACCCGTGCTGCACCGTTAGGTATATATATACGTGTGGCCGATTTTACGGACTTTGATTTGTCGGAACAAACGTTTGGCATTTTGTTGCAATATCCAAACGTAACAGGTGCGGTGGAAGATTACCGCGCCTTGGCCTTGAAATGCAATGAAAACAAAGTTTACGTTACCGTCGCGGCTGATATTTTGAGCCTTGCCTTGCTGACACCGCCTGGCGAATGGGGGGCTGATTGTGTGGTTGGTAACTCGCAACGGTTTGGTGTGCCGATGGGTTTCGGTGGCCCTCATGCGGCATTTTTCTCGACAAAAGATGAATTTAAACGCCAAATCCCTGGCCGTATCATCGGTGTTTCGGTGGATACGCACGGCAAACGGGCGTTACGAATGGCACTACAAACACGAGAACAACACATTCGCCGTGAAAAAGCCACGTCAAATATTTGCACCGCACAGGCTTTATTGGCGATTATGGCGTCTATGTACGCCGTTTATCATGGTTCGGAAGGTGTAAAAGCGATTGCAACGAAAGTACATTCGGGGGCAGTGGCCTTGGAAAAAGCGTTGTTGAATCTTGGTTTTAAAAATACAAACGCGTTTTACTTTGATACGTTGAAAATTGACGTAAAAACGCCCGAAATACTGAGGGGTATCAAAGAGGCGGCTGAAAAACGCCAAATCAATTTTTGGTACAACGCCGACAATAAAAACGACAATACCGTTCAAATTGCCTTGGATGAAACGGTCTCGTTGGCCGATTTGAAAGACATTGTCGATGTGTTTGAATCTATCGCAAAACGCCCGACGCGGTTGATTGCCGAAGGCTTGACAATGCGAATCCCGACAAACTTGACGCGGGAAACGCCGATTCTCTCCCACCCTATTTTCAATGTGCATCATACAGAATCCAAGATGATGCGCTACATTAAACGGTTGGAAAACAAGGATTTATCACTCACGCACTCGATGATTGCGTTGGGCAGTTGCACGATGAAACTCAACGCGGCGAGCGAGTTAATCCCCGTTTCGTGGGAAGAATTTGCCAATATTCACCCGTTTTCGCCGACGAATCAGACGAAGGGGTATCAAAAAATATTGGATGATTTGTCAACGTGGTTGTGCGATGTGACGGGTTTTGATGCTTGTTCGTTGCAACCAAATTCAGGGGCGCAAGGTGAGTACGCGGGTTTGTTGGCGATTCGCGCTTATCACTTGTCGCGGGGCGACAATCATCGAAAAATTGCGCTCATTCCGTCGTCCGCGCACGGGACAAATCCTGCTTCGGCGGTCATGACGGGCATGGAAGTCGTGGTGGTTGCTTGCGATGAAAAAGGCAATATTGACCTAGCCGATTTGACGGCAAAAACGGCACAACACGCCGCAAATTTGGCCTGTTTGATGGTCACTTATCCGTCAACGCACGGTGTTTTTGAAGTCGAAATCAGACAAATGTGTCAATTGATTCACGACAACGGCGGCAAAGTTTATATGGATGGCGCAAACATGAACGCGCAAGTCGGTTTGACAAGCCCGGGCATGATTGGCGCGGATGTCTGTCATTTGAATTTACATAAAACCTTTGCAATTCCGCACGGCGGCGGTGGGCCGGGCATGGGGCCAATTTGCGTCAATAAATCGCTTGCACCGTTTTTGGCAGGTCATACGTTCATCAAAACAGGCGGTAAACAAGCAACGAGTGCCGTATCGAGCGCACCTTTTGGCTCGGCAAGTATCTTGTTGATTAGTTATGGCTACATAAAAATGCTCGGTACTGAGGGGGTGACGGATTCTACGAAATTTGCAATTCTGAACGCTAATTACATGAAAGCACGCTTGGAAACAGCGTTTCAAGTCTTATATACGGGTGAAAATGGCCGTTGCGCCCACGAAATGATTATTGATTTGCGGCCTTTCAAAGCGATTTGTTCAGCAGAAGATGTCGCTAAACGCTTGATGGATTATGGTTTTCACGCGCCGACGTTGAGTTTTCCCGTTGCGGGAACAATTATGATTGAGCCAACGGAATCGGAATCAAAAGATGAACTCGACCGTTTCTGCGACGCGCTTTTAGCTATTAAAGAAGAGATTGACGAAATTGCACGCGGCGACTATCCTACTGACAACAATGTTTTGGCAAATGCCCCGCACGTAGCCGACATCATTACGGCAACTGATTGGGCTTACCCGTACACGCGTGAAAAGGCCGCTTATCCGTTGCCGTACTTGCGCGAAGGCTATAAGTTTTGGGCAACCGTTGGGCGGGTCAACAGTGCGGCGGGTGATAGAAACTTAGTTTGCACGTGTCCGCCGATTGAGAGTTACGCGTAATGGGCCACTAATGTGACAGAGGCGACTGATTTTCACTGATTCCTTTTTTTAGTCAATGACTGATGTTACGCAATAGCACATTGATTTGGGGGATACGACTGATTTGCACTGATTTTTTTCCATAAGCGTTTCCATTAAAAAGACATCCTTTTAAATCAGTCGTATCCCTCAAATCAGTGTGCCATTTTAGCCGCTTGCGTAACAGAAGTCAATGACATTATTTACGTAATGCCAAATCAATTCCACAATAAGATTTTAATTGTTAAAATAAAATGAAATTTTTTTGTAGAGCCCTGCACTTAGCGGGGCTTTATTTTTTTGCTCGTTGAAGGTTTGTGCCTGTTTTGTCATTCAGCAGGAATCTCTATTTTCTGTGTTATTAGTAGCATACAAAATAGAGATTCCTGCTGAATGACAAAACACGTTAGAACGCCCCAGACAAAAAAAAACATAATTCGCATTTAATAAAACGGCTCAAATAACAATTCACAAGTCCATAAAACATTGATTATCAATGTCTCATAATTTGAGACGCATTAACCGTGTGTCAATTTATAAGTTGCGACCCTGACTGTTAGAATTGCTCACACCTTTGCATCATCAATTTTCTTAAAACTTTATCGCAATGAAAAAGCTATTTGCACTTTTACTTTTTATCGTTTTGACGACCAAAATAACGGCGGAAACGGACGAACAAATCATCGTTTTCACCCAAGCCTCAGACAAGGTGTTTATTGAAAAAACGTACCCACAACTTCGGGCGTATTGCCTCGAACGTAAAATTACGATTCTCGAACGGCAAATTACTGAGGGGGTACCTGCGGACATCACGGCGACGCCCGCCGTTATTTTTCAAAACCCACAAGGCCGTTCGATTTACAGCGGTCGATACGCATCGTTTTCGACGGTCGTTAATTTTATTCGCAATTGCCGTTTTTTTCCTGCGGAAATCAGTGGAGATGATTGTAAAACCGACATTTTATACTTGAAAAATGGCCGTTCTACGATTATCGCCCCTTTGAAAATTACGGATGTAGCGGGCAATTTGGATAAAAACTTTGACCAAAACGCCTTCAAAACTGCCGCAACTGCCGCGATACTGAGGGGGTGCTTGACGGAACAAAATGCCGCTAAAAAATTCCAACTAACGACTCAACCCGTTTGCAAAACCAAGACTGACCGCGCTTTTTACATGGATTTTCATCCCTACCGAAACGCCGACGGCACCTGTTTTTTGACCGTCGAGTTGTTTTCGCAATACAGTTGCATTGACCCCATTTTTACGAATAAAGGGGAAGCATTTTCAGGAACAGACATCATGCCTTTGTTTGAAAAAGCCGTAAAAACGCTTCAAAATGAAATTTTCAAGTCTATAAATGAGTCAAAAATCGGCGACGCCGTGAGTTTTGTTTCTGAAAAAACGGACATCAAAACATGGGACGCATTGAATTTGAGTTTGCCAAAAGTGCAGGAAAAAACGGCGATTCAAACGGTGAATACGAACGTAGAAATGCCTAAAAATTGGCAGTACGCAGGGGCTTTGGATAAGGAAACGCCCGTCTTGCAATTCCGCTTTGTGCCGCCGTTGAATCGCTACGTCGGAGAAGTCAAAAAAATGCAAGGCGCACTAAAAATGTCTGACAATCAAACGATTACAAATGGTTATTTTGAAGCAACCATGAACAGTTTGACGATGGGCGACGAAGATTTTGATAAAAAAGTGTTGTCAAAATACATCAATGTTCAAAATTATCCCGACGCTAAATTCAGTTTTAAAAACGTTGTTTTACCTAAAAAATTAAAAATTGGCGAATCCCTAGAACTGCCGATTAAGGGCCAATTTACATTCATGAAAAAAGAAAAAGAACTGACCGTCAACGCCAAATTTACGCCCGTTTTGGACGACAACGGCAAGCCTCAAATGGACATCAGCGTTCAATTTGGCTTGAATATCACCGACGGTTACGGCATTCAAGGACCAGATGGGCCAGAAGAAGCGCGGAAAAACATGGCGTTTTTTATGAATTTTAAATTGGCGAATGCGGCTTTGTAATCCACTAAAACGTCGGCGAGGTTTGAAATGAAACGTCGGCAAGGTTTGAAACGTCGGCGACGTTGAAAGCCCCCGACATTGAAAAAATCGAAAATAGACCCCCTCAGTATTTTTATCGTTTTTCATCAAAATCAGTTCACCATTCGCTTTAAATTCAATTAAAAATGAAACGAATACTTGTCTTTTTAACTTTTATTATTTGCCAACCAATGCTATTTGGTCAAGCCAATAACCTTGAATCAACCATCAATGATTACGCTAAAAATAACAATTTCAATAAAGTTGTCGAAAGATTTGGTAGTATTCAAGGCGCAAATACCCTTCTCGCGCATTTTTTAACTGAAAATATAAGCATCGTTATTTTTAGCAACACCAATGCGGCGGATTTAAGCAAATTTAAAAATGAGATTGCTAATTTTTTTTAAAATAAATTAATTGAAACAATATAAAATTTTGTTGTGATTATTCGTTAAGTACCCCCTCAGTATAAAACACTTTTTAGCATTTTTACAACAAAATTTTATATTGTTTTATTTATTTACTAATTATACAGATTTATTTTTAATTGTTAAATTAATTCGAAATTATCAGCTTTATGTCGCAAAAGGGTAAAAGTGTCTTATTGCAGCGTAGCTGCAAAATCTTGGTAATAATTAAGGCGAAACGCTGTTTCCTAAGCGGTGTAACCGCTAAACCGCTTGTTTTGCGGTTACACCGCATTTAAAATCGTGTATTCGTGCGTTATATTACCGAGATTTTGCAGCTACGCCGCAGGGCGATAAATAACCGATGATTCCGTTATAAAACCACACGATAGAGATTCCTTTTGAATGACAAAACACGTTAGAACGCACCATGTATGATAAAGATTCTTTCTGAATGACAAAAAATACCCCTCAGTATTTTTCATAAAAAATTGATTATTAACTAATTATCTATTTTCTTTTTATTCAAATTAGGCAACTAAAATCGCCTGTACTTAAAACATTTCGCATTATGAAAAAGCACGTTATCGCCGCCGCAATCGGCGCATTTATCGGCCTTTCGGCATTTACACAAATTGGCGTTGGCAACACCGCAGACACCCCTGGAACACTTCAATTTGTCGGCGAAGCAGGGCAAGCCACTACTTTTACAGTCGAACAATGGTCGTTTGGTAAAGTCGAAATGACAGACGACAAAGTAGAAAATATTTACGCCGAAATTGAGATGAATACGTCTTCTATCAGTGCAGGTTGGAAAGATTTGGTGGACAATATCAAGAAGAAAAAGGATTATTTCTACATCAAAAAGTTTCCAAAAGCCACCGTCACCATCAACGGTGCAAAGAAATTGGCCGACGGTAGCTATGAAACAGATGCTAAATTGACGCTTCGTGGCACCGAAAAACCCGTCAAATTGACTTTTACTATCTCCGCCGAAAAGCCTTACAAAGTGAAAGGTACGGGAACAGTTGTTCGTCAAGATTTTGGTTTTACGGGCGGTGGGCCTAAAAACGACGTGCCTGTGAGTTTTGAGGCAACGTTACCGTTAAAATAATGTTTTTTTGTCATTCAGAAGGAATCTCTATTATGTGCATAGTGAAACATAGGAGACTTTTCTTTTTAGAGAGCAATAGCATTAGGCATCATGGGCCACTGATTAGACGGTGCGACTGATTTTCACTGATTTCTTTTTAGAAATCAGTTGTATCAAAAAAAATCAGTGAAAATCAGTCGTACCCGCCTAATCAGTGTGCCATAATATCTAGGGCTATTGCTCCATAGAAAGAAAAGTCTCAAACATAGAGAATAGAGATTCTTTCTGAATGATAAAAAGCTAAACACCACACGGATAAAATAAAAATATTTTATACTCTAAATAATTGAAAATCAATCAATTGAAAATTAACCTGAAAAATATTTGAATGCCTAAGGAACTTTTCCCCTTTGAGACTTGCTATTGCCGCCGTTCCACGAACGATAAATTATAGTCAACTACATTTTTATTAACCGCTCACTTTTTGTTACTTTATTTTTTTCACATTTTAAATATCAACGCAACAATGTACGTCTTCATCTCTCAAATCGGCTTGCAAAAGCAGTTAAACGACCTTCTTAGTGACGGACGCATGCCCGCATGATTTTTTTCATGCGTCGTTGATGTGCGAAAGCCCGAAGGTTGTTACAGCCTTCGGGCTTTTTCATTTTCGTTTTATTTCACACAGAGGACACTGAGGACACAGAGTTTTTTTTTATCCACGAATTTTACCGATTCATATCCGATATTAAATTTTATCATAAAATTTCAATCAGTATTAATCTGTGTAATTCGTAGATAAAAAAAAACTCTGTGTCCTCTGTGAACTCTGTGTGAAACCACCTTAAATAATAAGAAATTATGGGCAAGTTAAAAATAAAGCCAAAGGAATTGACGGCGTTGGGTTTTCCGCAAAATCCCGCTATTTCGATGGCCATTACTTTATTAGAAAAAGAATTTAAGCATTCAACGTTTCAAGAAGTTGAGTCCATACTGAGGGGAGTCGCAACGACGCCCGAAAAATATTGGAACGACGTGACATGGGGCAAAATCGCCGAACGCATCAAGCCGCGTCCCGAAATCGTAAAAGAGCATCCGCGTTTATTGGAAAAAGCGTTGCCTTTTAGCGTATTTGGGGCGGACAACATTGAAATTCAAGCATGGGAACAGATGAAAACGGCGATGAAGTTGCCGATTGCCGTTGCGGGTGCATTGATGCCCGATGCCCACATGGGCTATGGTCTGCCAATCGGCGGCGTTTTGGCAACGGACAATGCGGTGATTCCTTACGGCGTCGGCGTTGATATTGGTTGCCGAATGTGTTTGTCGGTGTTTCCGATTCCCGCGACGGAATTCCGAAAACACGAAAAAGCGTTTGAAAAGTCCTTGATGGACAACACGATTTTCGGCACGGGCGGCGCATGGAATCAATCGCAAAACCACGAAGTCATCGAAAATCCGTTGTTCCAAGAGTTGCCTTTGCTCCGCGATTTGCAAGGAAAAGCGGCCAAACAACTCGGCACGTCGGGCAGCGGCAACCATTTTGCAGAGTTCGGTATTGCCGATTTTCCAAGCGACGACCGCACATTAGGCATCAAAGCAGGGCAATATGTCGCGCTTTTGACACATTCTGGTTCACGGGCTTTGGGCGCAAATATTGCAAAATATTACACGCAAGCGGCTATGCGACAACGCCGTTTGCCCGATTTTGCCCGACATTTGGCATGGCTGCGGCTCGACGAATCGCAAGGCGCGGAATATTGGGCGGCGATGAATTTGGCGGGTGATTATGCGGCGGCGTGTCACCACACGATTCATCGAAAAATTGCGCGGGAATTGAAAACGCAACACACCGTGCGCGTCGAAAATCACCACAATTTTGCTTGGAAAGAACGCCTTGCCGACGGGACAGAAGTCATTGTACACCGTAAAGGCGCGACCCCTGCAAAGGAAGGTGAACTCGGCATTATCCCGGGCAGTATGACCGCACCGGGTTACATCGTGCGCGGCAAAGGCAACGCGACGGCGATTAATTCGGCAGCACATGGCGCAGGTCGAAAAATGAGCCGAAGCATTGCTAAACAAAGCATTACGAATAGTGCTTTACGCAATATGTTGGAAACGCACGGCGTCAAACTCTTCGGCGGCGGCCTCGATGAAGCCCCGCACGCCTACAAAGACATCGAATTGGTGATGGCCGCACAAACGGATTTGGTAGAGGTTTTAGGTAAGTTTTTGCCGAAAATCGTGCGGATGGCGGGTGAGGAGTAGGAAATTTCACCCATTACCCAACCTTTCTCCTCTCCTTTTCCGTCTTTTGGAAAAACGTTTTGGTACTGATTTAAAATGTATGCTCTAGTTTTTTCAAAAAAATAGGGTGTTTTTCCAACAAAAAAGGGCAAATTCACATTGAATTAGTATGTGCGA
>JAYSRS010000550.1:0-3253 GCA_043720935.1 Saprospiraceae bacterium | reverse complement strand
GCTGCCAAATCTCGGTAACGCACCGCTCACATACCCAATTTTAAATGCGGTGTAACCGCAAAACCACCTGTTTCGCGGTTACACCGCGTAAAAAAAGCGGTGGCTAATCCGAATATTACCGAGATTTAGCAGCTACGCCGCTACTAAAAAAGGCGCAAAAGACGACTAATTTAAATTGTTAGAAAATTCGGGATGATTCATGTTATACTGAGGGGGGTACTTTAGGGTATTCACGACTTAATTATTTACTCGGCATTTTTACTTTTCTAATCAACAACAAACCCGCGACGAAAAACAAGGCTAACGCCAAAGTCGAGTTGCGAATATTCCCCGTCAATTGGTCAATAAAACCAAAGGCAAATGTGCCGACAACGACGGCTACTTTGTCTGTTACGTCGTAAAAGCTGAAAAACGAGGTGACATCTTCGGTATTTTCGGGAATCAATTTGGAATACGTCGAACGACTCAACGATTGAATACCGCCCATGACGGCACCAAGCACGCCGCCCAAAATGTAAAACTGCGTTTTGCTACCAACCAAATACGCGCAAATGCAAATGGCTATCCAGACAAACAACATCACTGTAATTGACCATAAATTGCCCTTCACCGCCGATACTTTGGCAAAAATCCAAGCACCCAGAGCAGCTACAACTTGCAAAATCAAGACAACGGTAATCAATTCTGTGGTTTCAAAATTCAAGACTTTAGCGGCAAAAATCGTGGCCATAAACAAGACGCATTGAACACCTGCATCGAAAAAGAAATACGATAACAAGTAGTTTTTCAAGTTGGTATTGGCCTTAACGACTTCAAAAACGCCTTTAAACTCCGCCCAGCCGCTTGAAACGGCGGACATACTGAGGGGTGTCTTGGAATCATCAGGCAGCCGCAATCTTGGAATTTGAGCAAAACTCAACCACCAAACGCCGACCAATAAGAAGGCAATCCGCGTCGGCAAGGCTTTGTCGGGAAAGCCCAATTCTTTATAAAAAATAATCATCACCAAATTGACGACCAACAGAAAAACGCTGCCAATGTACCCAAAGGTGTAAGCCCTCGCGGAGAGCCAATCAAAACGGTCTTCGGTCGCAATAATTGGCAAATAGGAATTGTTGAACACCACGCCGCCCGCGTAGCCAATTGTCGCCACCACATAACCCCAAAATCCAATTTGCCAATGCTCTCGACCGACCATCCAAAACATCCCGATACACGCCAACGCCCCAAGCACCGTGAAAGCGGTCATAAACATTTTTCGCTTACCGCCATAGTCCGCAATGCCCGACAAAATCGGCGAACTGATGGCAATCACCATGTACGCCATCGTGACGGCGTAGGCCAAAATTGCGCTTGACGGAATCTCCATGCCTAAAAAAGGGATGGTTTCGGGGGCGGTTGCGGCAAAATAAGCGGGAAAAACCGCCGATGAAATGACGAGAGAGTAGGAGGAGTTGGCGCAATCAAAAAACGCCCAGCCGTTCATTGTACGTTTGTCATTAAGCGTGTTTGTTGCGGCAATCGCAGGAGAATTCGACATAAAAATGATGAATGATAAATTATAAATAATGAATTTGCAAACGACTTATTACCAATTAGTTATCACTAAAAATCGTTTGTTTTATTTTAAACGGCTCTTTGACAATTTTAGCGGAGACTACATTTACGAAAATCTTTAAGAGCCGAGCGTTGATACGTTATATTCTGGATGCGCGTAGCTGCAAAATCTTGGTAGTACTCAAACCAACAACGACTTTTACTATACGGTGTAACCGCAAAACAGGTCGTTTAGCGGTTACACCGCATGGTAAAAGTTAGTCTGAGGTAAGTATTACCGAGATTTTGCAGCTACGCCGCAATCAGAATATAACTTATTAACGCTCGACTCTTAAAGATTTCTTAAATGTACGCCATATCATAAAGCCGATAATTCCGAAAGAACGTATTTTAAGAAGCAATTGTACCACTTTTTTTTGAATCACCCTTAGTTTTTTCTGCAAGCCTTAATTTTCTCTCTTATTGCCCAATATTAAGTTAACGTTAAGTTTAAACATCAGCCTACCTTATAAATACTGAGGGGCCTATTTTTGCGGCGTTTTTATAATTATTCAAAAAAAAATGTAACAAGATGTCAATCAGAACAAGCCTTCTGCAAACCGTCATGGTCTGCTTACTTTTATTACTTAGTTGTGCTTCAACAAACGCTCAAGACACATTAAAATCAAAACCAGTTGCCAAAAAATGGTTTGAAACAATCAATTTGCGTGGTTATATGCAAGTGCGTTACAACCGTCTAGCGGAAACAAATCCTAAATTAAAATGCGAACAATGCGACCGTTCTTGGGGTGAGACGGGCGGCATTTTCTTTCGCCGCATTCGTTTGATTTTTTCGGGCAATGTCCACGAACGTGTTTATTTCTACCTTCAACCCGATTTAGCCTCATCTGCTTCCGCTACGGGTTTGAATTTTGCTCAAATACGCGATGCGTATTTCGACGTTGCTTTGGACACGAAAAAGGAATACCGCCTCCGTTTTGGTCAAAGCAAAATCCCTTTTGGTTTTGAAAATATGCAATCAAGTCAAAATCGTTTGGCACTTGACCGAAATGACGCCTTGAACAGTGCTGTTTCAAATGAGCGTGATATAAGTGCTTTCTTTTATTACGCCCCCGCTAAAGTCCGCGACCGTTTTGCCAAATTGGTCAATGATGGCTTGAAAGGTTCGGGCGATTACGGCGTTATCGGCGTCGGTGTTTTCAACGGACAAACGGCAAATAGACCCGAAGGGAATGACGGTTTGCACGTTGTAGGCCGCGTTTCTTACCCTTTTGAGTTAAAAAATGGGCAAATTATCGAGGCGGGTGTTCAGGCATATACAGGAAAAGTCGTTCTATCCACCCCGACGAAAGGCGTTATCGGTATCAATAGCCTCTACGAATATAAAGATGAGCGCGTCGCAGGTTCGATTTCGGTTTACCCACAACCCTTTGGTTTTCAAGCGGAATACAACGTCGGCACGGGACCAGAATACAATCCCGTCAACAATACGATTGAGCAAAAAAAACTTAAAGGTGGCTACGCTTTATTAAGTTATAAGATTGATACAAAAAACCATCAAACCATCATACCTTTCGTCCGCTATCAGATGTACGAAGGCGGTAAAAAACATGAGCTAGATGCCCGCAAACACCGCGTTAGAGAGACAGAAATTGGCGTAGAATGGCAGCCATACAAAAATTTTGAAGCTGTGGCG
>JAYSRS010000549.1:0-3256 GCA_043720935.1 Saprospiraceae bacterium | reverse complement strand
CAAAAAACAAGCTGCCTCCTAAAAAATCCTTCAGATGGCGATTTTCGAGCGCAGCGAGAAAGAGCCAGTAAAATACGCTTTTATTTATTTCGCGTTCCTAAGAGAAACGCATAGCGGCATTAAAGACGTTGACGTGTTAGCGATTGCCGTAGAAAGTAATGCTTTTCTCTTGACAGAAGATAAAGATTTCGGCGAATTGGTGTTTCGTTTGCATTTATCGCATAAAGGTATTTTATTAATCCGTTTTCCAAATGATTACGAACCTGACATTAAAGCTCAAAAAGTCGTAATTGTTTATTCCTTCAAAATCAATTCATCACATAGTATGGCAAATAAACGGACAAGATATCTGATTCTGGGACGCCTTTGTCCATTAATCTTTCATAAATGGATGGGTCAATACTTTCTTCATGAATAAGAATTTTTCCATCTTTTAACTCCAAATGAGCCACAACATTGTAATCATATTGACGGTCAGTATGCCCTAAAGATACAAGGATGTATTCACTTCGGTCTTCGTTAATGACCAAATGTTTTTTCTGATTAGGCTTATTAACGGGAATCCGTGTAGCGAGAATTTTAAGCATATCGCTCACAATGTTTTGATAATTCTTTATTTTATCCATTGAATAATTATTTCATTTAAAATATCCACGATGATAATACTAATATTATTTTCAGATAATCGCCTACTGTAAAATGGCTTAGTTTGCATTTGAGTAAAAGTGGTTTGGGGTATTGCCAAGTAAAGTTGTCGCTCGATACCTTCATCTTTCAAAATACCACGATAATCAATATATTGACCAAGTGCCGCGTGAAAATCATATAAAAGTGACCGCCGATTAAGTGATTTTATCTCAACAATAATCTTTGACATTCCTTTATCTGCAATAATAAATTTCTCTGCTGCTAAGTCGATTTCGACTTGAACGCCACCACTTTCTAAATAAAATGGGTCATTGGTAATTGCCCAGTTGTCTTTTTCCAACGCTTTTCTCACCGCAATATGTATGCTATCTCTTGCCATTTATCAATTTTTATTTCGATTTTAATTGGTACAAAATTACTCAAATAGTTTAATCAACCAAATTTAAAATGGAAAAATCAATTTTCAGGGTTTTCTCAGTAAAAAAGCCGTTTTTTATTCAAACTTGAATAAAAAACGGCTTTTTTACTGAGGGGTCTATTTTTCTAATCGTTCAACTTCAACACCTCGATAAACGCCGTTTGCGGCACTTCAACCGAACCGAATTGACGCATCTTCTTTTTACCTTCTTTTTGTTTTTCCAACAACTTGCGTTTACGCGAAATATCACCGCCGTAACACTTGGCAGTCACGTCTTTACGCATAGCGGAAATTGTTTCTCTGGCAATAATTTTTGCGCCGATTGCGGCTTGAACGGGAATGGTAAACTGATGATTGGGAATCAATTTTTTCAATTTTTCGCACAAGCGACGGCCCATAATGTCCGCCTTTGAGCGATGTACCAAAGCTGAAAAAGCATCTACGTTATCACCATTTAATTTAATGTCTAACTTAACCAAATCCGTTTCCCGATAGCCAATTTGATGGTAATCGAAAGAGGCATAACCACGACTTAATGACTTCAATTTATCATAAAAATCAAAAACGACTTCGGCCAAAGGCAATTCAAACACCAATTCGATACGACTTGCCGTCAAATAATTTTGCTTGACCAAAAAACCGCGTTTGTCAATACACAAATTCATAATTGACCCAATATATTCGGGTTTTGTGATGATTTGCGCTTCAATAAACGGTTCTTTTGCGTATTCCAAAGCCGAAGGGTCAGGCAATTCGGCGGGTTGACGGATGAGGTATTCTTCCGAACCGCGTTTTGTTGTTTTGGCATAATAGGACACGTTCGGAATCGTTACAATGATTTCTTGGTCAAATTCACGGCGCAAACGCTCGCTCACAATTTCCAAATGCAACATACCCAAGAAGCCGCAACGGAAGCCAAAACCCAAAGCCGCCGAAGATTCTGCTTCAAAAATCAACGACGCGTCATTGAGTTGCAGCTTTTCCAAACTGTCGCGGAGGTCTTCAAAATCGTCGTTGTCAATCGGATAAATACCCGCAAAAACCATCGGTTTCACTTCCTCAAACCCATGAACGGCTTGTGCAGTCGGGCGGTTTGCGTGCGTCATTGTGTCGCCGACTTTAATCTCTTTTGCGGACTTGATGCCCGTTACAATGTAGCCGACATCACCTGCGGCAACCACATCTTGCGGCACTAAAGTCATCTGCAAAATACCAATTTCATTCGCCTCATAATCGCGTCCTGTATAGAAAAAACGAATTTTCTCACCCTTGCGAATCGCCCCGTTCATGACGCGGAAATAAGCAATAACCCCACGGAAAGAGTTGAAAACGGAATCGAAAATCAAGCATTCAAGCGGTGCGTTAGGGTCGCCCTTCGGTGCGGGAACGCGGTCAACAACCGCCGTCATAATGTCTTGAATACCAATGCCTGTCTTGCCCGAAGCCAAGATGATGTCTTCTTTTTTACAGCCAATTAGGTCAATAATTTGGTCAGAAACTTCGTCAATCATCGCCGCTTCCATATCAATTTTATTCAATATCGGGATGATTTCCAAATTGTGTTCCAAGGCCAAAAATAGATTTGAAATCGTTTGCGCTTGTATGCCTTGCGTGGCGTCAACGAGCAACAATGCACCTTCGCAAGCGGCAATTGAGCGCGAGACTTCGTAGCTAAAATCCACGTGGCCAGGCGTGTCAATCATGTTAAACGTATAATCATCACCGTCAATGTGTTTGTAACGCATCTGAATTGCATGACTTTTTATCGTAATGCCACGCTCGCGCTCCAAATCCATATCATCGAGTGCTTGATGCTGCATATCGCGCTCGGCGATGGTTTTTGTGAATTCCAAAAGACGGTCAGAAAGGGTACTTTTTCCGTGGTCAATATGTGCGATAACGCAAAAATTTCTAATATTTTTTTGATTAGTCATTAGCTATTTTGATGAAATTTTTAATTTTCGCCGCAAAGATAGTAAAAAGGTTTTGAGTTTTGTTCCTTCTGAATGACAAGGGGTTTTGAGTTGCGCGTAGTCTAAAAACATTCCAAATACTGAGGGGGTACTTTGACGCTTACGCAAACGGTTTACGGGCTGTTTTTCGCTGCGCTCAAAAGACGCCCGTTGAATAAATCTATCGGGGCGCGGCTCTTTTTTTGTTGAAAAATCGAAGATTTTTCAACGAAAAAAG
>JAYSRS010000548.1:0-3264 GCA_043720935.1 Saprospiraceae bacterium | reverse complement strand
CAAACAGCCGCGAAATGACGACGGCCAAAGCGTATGGTGAAACGTTTTTAGGTTACTACAATTTGCAAGCAGAATATTTGGCTGCTTCTGACCGCGTTTCGGACAACGACAATGACAATTTTGCGGATTCTGTTTCTAATTTCTTTGAAACCCGCCTTCGGGGCGGTTATGAAAAATTGCAGGAGTTCTCGCCTTTATTGTACAATTATTTGCAAAATGGCTACGGGATGGAACTCGTTTTACGCGGTTTTGCCTCGCCACTTGCCGAAACAGAATACAACCGTATTTTGACTTCTCGGCGTATAAGTGCTGTTATTAATCACTTTTACAAATATCAAAATGGTTTGTTCCGCGATTACATCACGAAAGGTCAATTGCGGATTCGCGTTGAGCCAAATGGTGAAGATAAAGTGACTTATGGGGCAAGTGATGATTATAAAGATAAGAAAAAATCTATTTATAGCCTTCGGGCGATGAAAGAACGGCGGATTGAAATTCAAGAAGTTGACCGTTTTGAGTATAACCCCAAAGAGCCGTTCAACCTCAATCAATCGTTGGGTATTTACTTCGATTATCAAAAATTGGGGATTGTAACACCGAAAAAAGGCAACGCCAAAGCTCGCCTTCGCCTAGCAAATGAGCCGACGGAAATGTCTATCAAATCAAAACGCTCTCGGAAAGGTAAAAAAGGTGCAGATGGTGAATTAGGTGTAGAATATGGTGTGTCTGAATCTTTTACAGAAACAGAATCTTTAACGTCGAAAGGCTTGAAAAAAAGCGTCGCTTCGGCTATGCCAACCAAGCAAAAATACGAAGTTGTTTTCGTGGATTCTTACACGGGCGCAATCGTGAATGGCTTGGCGGATGTTGAATTGTATGACAATTCGGAGCGCATGATTGGTAAGGCTGTTAGAACAAAAGGCCAAAAAGGCTACACTTACAAGGTTGATTTTGACCAAAATTATACCGCCAAAGGCTCAATTGCGGGTTATACAACCGAAACAACGAGTCATTATGCCACAACTACTGAGGGGGGTGTTGCAACCGACACGATGTATTTGACGCCGTTTGCTGGTTTGCCGTTGTCGCTTTATTTCGACAATGACCGCCCCGATGCGGGTTCAAGTCAAGACGAAACGAGTATGACATACGACCAAACTTACCGCGATTTTGCAGCGCGTAAGTCTGAATTTATCAGAATGTATAACAAAATGACGGCTTCGGCGGGTGGTTCGGCCATCTCGACGAACGAAATGTCGTTGTTTTTTGGGGCAGAAGTAAAAGGCGGTTACGACAGATTGAAAGGTTTTTCAAGCATTTTGGCGAATTATATGCAACGGGGCTACAAAATCGAAATCACGATTGAAGGTTTCGCATCGCCTTTGGCCAATGATGCCTACAATCAAAAATTGGCCGCGCGTCGCGTTGATGCCATTATCAACCATTTTGAGAATGTCAACGGTGGTTTCTTGCGGAAATACATCAAAAATGGCAATCTTAAAATCACGGTCGAGCCAATGGGCGAAGTGAGCAATCAAGTAAGCGATGATGTTAAAAATTCATCATCCATTTACAGTATCGAAGCCTCACGCGAACGCCGTGTGGTGATTAAAGATATTGTTATTTTGAATAAGTTTTGAGTTTCGGGTTTTGAGTTTTGAGTTGCACGCAACCCAAAACTCAAAACTTACCCCCTCAGTATTTTACAGTTTTTTCACCTTTTTTAACTTAAAAAAATGGTTAGAAAAACAAATTAAAGTATCAAATTTTAAACTGTAAATAATTGATAATCAATTTATTGCAGCATTAAATCTGGAATCCGAAATTTGAAATCCGAAATCGTCTATATCCATTCTCTGAAAAATAGAACAGACATGAACAGTCGTCTTAAAATATTGAAAATAAGCTATTTAGCCGCGCTTTTTCTCTTAGTGAGCTTCACTTTGAAAGCGCAAATGACGGTCAATGTGGCCGTTACTGACCCTACTTGCTTCGGCTACACCAACGGCTGGGCAACGGCTAACGTAGCGGGTGGTACAAGCCCGTATGCGTACAGTTGGAGCAACGGACAGGGTGGGGGACAAACCGTTTTGGGCATCCCTGCGGGTAATTATTCCGTCACCGTCACCGACAACGTAGGCGCAAGGGTCATTAAAACCTTCGTGGCAGGTCAGCCTACGCAACTCGTTGGAACAGCAACACCGCTTGGTGGCGTATGCTTTGCGGGTGCAACGACGTATCAAGGCGGTGGCTTAGGTGGTATTTCACCTTATGCCTTTGCTTGGCGGAACTTAGACAACAATCAAACTTTTAGCGGTGCGACCCTCAATGCACCCATTGCTGGCACGTATCACCTAAGCGTGACGGACGCGCAAAACTGCCAAGTGACCAAAGTTGTCAACATCACAGGCGACCTCGGCGTGAGCGTTCGAGCGGGTGCGGTTTCTTGCGGTGGCAACGGCGACGGTGTTCTTGAAGCCCTTGTGACGGGTGGTTTGATGCCTTACAGATACGCTTGGAGCGTTCGCAATGCGACAACGCAAACCGTTTTATCCGTCTCTGGCGGCTCATATATGGTGACAGTAACGGACGCTAATGGCTGCCAAAAAGTAGCGATTGGCAGAGTAAGTGAAGCCCCCGTCATTGACCTCAATTTAATTGTTACGGACAAATGTTCGGGTGCAGGAACGGCAAAAGTGACGCCTACGGGTGGTACACCGCCGTTCAGCATTACGTGGAGCAACGGCGGCATCGGCAATCGGCAAACGAATTTAGGTGTTGGCGTTTATTCCGTAACGGCTACCGACGCGGCAGGTTGTAAGAAAAGCGCGCAATTCAGCATCAGCAATCAATCGGGTGTAACGATTACGACCAATAAAGTAGATGCCACTTGCTTAGGTATTAACACGGGTTCGGCTTCGGCAAGTGTTTCGGGCAATGGCTTGGGCGCGTACGCCTTCATTTGGAGCAATGGCGTAACGGCGACTAACACAACGGTCAGTTCTATCAGCAGCCTTGCGCCTGGCACTTACCGCGTGACGGCAACAGACGGCGCGGGTTGTAGAGACAGCGCGGCGATTGTCGTGAATGCGCAAAGAACCATTGCTTTCAGCGTTACGCCTGTGGATGCGACTTGCGGCAGCAGCACTGGCTCAATCGCTGTAACGAATCCGACGGGCGGCACAAGCTATACCTACAAATGGAGCAACGGCGCAACGACCCCCTCAGTATCTGGCCTCGTAGCGGGTATTTATATGGTGACAG
>JAYSRS010000547.1:0-3266 GCA_043720935.1 Saprospiraceae bacterium | reverse complement strand
GATATGCATTATGGCATCATAAAAGCATATATTTTCGTAAGAAACAAGTTCAAAACGTTCGTAAAAAAACAGCATACATTTTAAATCAGTACCCAATTTTTAATTCAATTACGCCCGTGGCGTTCCTTTTTTCTTTCCTTTCATCTGACCTGCCAATTTCACCGCTTCGTAAACATTGACAACGCCACCCGTGCGGCTCAAAGAGCTAAAAGGCACTTTGTCTTCCGAACCAGGTTTTTTGACGCTGTAATTTTGCTTAACAACCGATTTTTCAAGGCATTCTTTCACTTGTTCTGCCGTCAAATCGGGGTAGTATGAACGAATAACTGCCGCAACACCAGCCGTTACAGGCGATGCCATTGACGTTCCAGAAGCAGGTTTGTATTTGCCATCGGGTGCAGTTGAGTAAATATCAACGCCTGGCGCAAATAAATCCACATTGCCTTGACCGTAGTTTGAGAAAGTAGCCACGGCGTCCGCGTCTTTTTTCCAAGACAAAGCACCGACTTCAATCCAGTTTTTAGCTTTTTTAGGGCTGAACCAACCACCTTTTTCAAAATTTGCTTTCGGGAAATTGCTATTAGCCTTGTTGTCGTTGTCTTTCGAGTCGTTGCCAGCCGCGTGAACGAGCAACACATCTTTGGACTGTGCATATTTAACTGCTTTATCCACAGCTACTTTGTCCCAAGAATAGCTTTTGCCAAACGACATATTGATGACTTGCGCGCCATTATCCACTGCATAAATGATGGAATTTGCCACATCCTTATCGCGCTCGTCGCCGTCTGGAACGCAACGAATCGCCATAATTCGAACGTTGTCTGCAACGCCCTTCATGCCTTTATTGTTGCTCCGAATCGCGCCGATGATACCCGATACGTGCGTACCGTGGAAGGCTTCTGGGCCTTTTACGTCGTTGTTGCCGTAGTATTTTTCGTAGCTGTCCGCGTAATTGTCCTTCACAATATCCGCCCGTGGATTAAAATCGGGGTCATATTGCTTCGATTTGCCTTCAAAATAGTCAATCGCTTCTTGCAATTGCTCGGCCAAATCTTCTTTCACGATGGCAAAAGTCGTCACGTCTTTTTTAGCGGCCACGCGTTTCAACAAGATACTTTTACCCGCCATGAGTGCCTTATTATCTTTCGGCTCAATGGCATCTAAGTTCGCTTTTGTAATCGCTTTGCCGCCCAAAGCATTTTCAGCAGCATCTAAACCATTCATAATCATGGTTTTAGTTTGCTCATATTGCTCCAAGTTTTCTTTCGCTTCTTTGAGTTCGTCCTCGATTTCCGTTTTCATTTTTTGGAACTCTTCGTAGTCTTTTTTGTTGCTCTTCGACAATTTAGCGACGTCAACATTGGCATATTTTGCCCGTTTCGACGCATAAACGCGCACTTTTTCAAGCGTTTCGTGGTGTACACTGCGTCCGTCTTTGCCGCCGAGGAAGTTCCAACCGTGAACGTCGTCGATGTAGCCGTTTTTATCGTCGTCAATGCCGTTGTTCGGAATTTCACGCGGATTGCGCCACATAATGTCTTTGAGGTCTTCGTGTTCGGGGTCAACGCCGCCGTCAATGACCGCGACGATAACCGTTCTGCTTGTTTTACCTTTCAACAATTGACTATACATTTTTTCGGTGCTGACGCCGTTGACGCTGTTCTCCGAAGCGTCGAGGTTGAACCAGTTTTCGGGAGCCTTGTTTTGGGCGTTAGCCGACGTGGCCAAGCCGAGTGCCCCTAATGTAGCGATGCCTTTGAATGTCATCTTCATTCTTTGTCTGACTTTTTTGATTAAGAAAAATGAAAAAAATTGCCTACAAAATTTAGTATTTAGAGATTTGACAACTTTCAAAAAGTTGTCAAATCCGAACGCCTTAAGCCTAAATTTCTTTTTTGCGCGCCAAAAGTAGGTGTTAACCATAGAAAAATTGATTTTATCGGTCAGAATCTCTTTTTATCGGACGAAAACCTGCTTTTAACACTAAAACAAACGGCTCACAATGATAAAATGTTGTCTGATGGGTTGCACGTCATTGCGAGAAACGAAGCAACGGAGGGTTATTTTCAAAAGTCTAAACCCACTTTACAAGGCTATTTCAAGCGTTTTTAAGATTAAATGACTTTAAACGTATTTTTATTTTCTCAAAGTGGGCATTTCACGTTTTTTGGAACTTATTTTGAATAGTTTGAATAAATTAAAAATAACATATTCCTATGAGAAAACTTATTACGGTACTTTCCTTCGTTTTCTTTCTATTTCTAACAAATATAGCACACTCCCAATACCTTGAAGTCGGCGGTTTCGCAGGCGGCACGAGCTATTATGGTGACTTACAGAAAGGCAAGCCAGAAATCGGTTCTTTTGGTCCAACGGTCGGTTTGATGGCGCGTTACAACCGTTCAGCTAAACTTGCATTTAAGGCAACGGCTATGTATGGCAGCTTCAATGCCAGTGATTACCGCGCTTTGGGTGGACTTCGCAGCCGCAATCTTGAAGTCAAAACGCAACTTTATGAATTGGCTGTTATGGCTGAATATAATCTTCTACCTTACGATGTGATGGATGGAAAAACGAGCGTTCCCTACGTTTTTATAGGCGTTGGCGGCTTGTATTTCAACCCACAAGCCCGTTACGAAGGCAAATTTATTGACCTCCGACCGCTCGGTACTGAGGGGCAGTTGCTAGATGGCGGTAAAAAATACAGCCCTTTGCAAGTGGTGATTCCCGTAGGTTTGGGCTTTAAATTGGCTCTTTGGCAACGTCTATCGCTCGGTTTTGAGTTTTGTATGCGCCAAACTTTTACCGATTATTTGGACGACGTAGGGGGGAAATATCCCAATATTGACATTTTACAAAAACAAAATCCCGTCGCCGCCGCAATGTCCTACAAAGTTGTCACAACAAACGCGAGTCAACGGGTGAGTGTAGAAGGCCAACAACGCGGCGATACGTATCGTTTCGACCGCTATTATTCGATGGGTATTTCGATGACGTATAGCCTTGCTGCGCCGAATAAAATGGAATACAGCAAGTCCTATCGTCGGTTTTTAAATTTATAATACGTCGATTTATCAGCCGATTTCGTAAAAAAAACGGCTAACAAACCGACTCTATCTACTCAACACAGTTTTTTTGTATTGTCTTAAAAAAAACTTTAAGTAAAGGTGTTGTCCATTGGGCAACACTTTTTTTTATGTTACAAATCTTAGTACATGACAAAAAAGGCTTTTTGCTCGCTTCGCTCGCAAAAAGGAGGAGATGTG
>JAYSRS010000546.1:0-9310 GCA_043720935.1 Saprospiraceae bacterium | reverse complement strand
TGCCAAGTCGTTAGGGATCCAAGGAAATCAGGCAGCGATCCTTCAAAGGGCGTCTTTCGAGCGTAGCGAGAAACAGCCTGTAAAACGCGCTTTTATTTTTTCAACGTTCCATAGGCAAATGGGACACCTAGTTTTTTTCTTTTTGTCATTTAGAAAAGAAAAAAACTAGGTGTCCTATGTCTCTACGTGTTTCAAAAAAAAGTCGTACAAAATATGTTGACCTATTTTGTTAAATTTTAGTCGGGCAAAAATGGGATTTTTTTTCAAAACTCTGATTCACTAGCCCAATTTAAAAAATATATCTTTGCCCGATGGCACACTGATTGGATGGATACGACTGATTTCCATTGATTTTTAGTTTCTTCTGAATGACAAAAGGAAACTAAAAATCAGAGAAAATTAGTCGTATCGCTCTAATCAGTGTGCCATTTTATTCATCAAATCAACTTTTTTACAATGAAAAACCGCTTAGAATCACTCGATATTTTTCGAGGTCTTACCATCACTTTTATGATTATCGTCAACACGGCAGGGGATGGCCGCACGACTTTTGCACCGCTAAAACACGCCGATTGGAACGGTTTTACGCCTACGGACTTGGTTTTTCCGTCTTTTGTCTTCATTACGGGCTTGGTTTCGTGGTTTTCATATAAGGCTTACGACCATACATTGACCGCCGATTTAGCCGCTAAAATCTGGAAACGCGCCGCAATTATCTTCCTTTTGGGCGTCGGACTTTATGCTTTTCCGTTCGTCGGACACCCCCTCAGTACATGGCGCATTTTGGGCGTTTTGCAACGCATTGCTTTGTGCTATGGCATCGGCAGTATGCTGTGTTTGGTCTTAAATACAAAACAAATCATTGGCGTAAGTGCTTTATTATTAATGGGTTATTGGGGAATTATGTCCACTTTTGGGGATTTGACGATGGCACACAATGCAGGTCAAAAACTCGATTTATTTCTCTTTGGCGACGGTCATTTATACCACGGCGAAGGCGTCGCGTTCGACCCCGAAGGTTTGTTAAGCACAATGCCCGCTTTGGTGACATATTTGATTGGCTACTTGGTCGGCGGTTTTATCGGTCAAAATTCGGATAAACAACAGATTATCAAGCAGTTATCTATTGCAGGAATTGCCTTAGTGATTGGCGGACTTATCTGGAATTTTGGTTTTCCCATCAATAAAAAACTCTGGACGAGTTCTTATGTGCTGCTCGCAGGTGGCTTGTCAACGCTGATTTTTACGCTTTGCTACTACTTAATTGACGTAAAAGGCATCAATAATTGGACAAAATTTTTCAAAGTTTTTGGCACAAACGCCATTTTAGCCTACATGGTTTCTGAATTATTGCTGATTTGTTTGCAATTAATGTCAACAAAAAACGCGGTAGGTGAAGCGATAAATGGACAAGAAGCCCTTTATGACGCCCTTTTTGCGTCGTGGTTGGGCAGAAATGAAGGCGCATCGTTGGCTTTTTCACTGGCTTATACGTTTGTTTGTTGGGTGATTGTTTGGTTGTTTTATCGGAAAAATGTATTTTTGAAAGTCTAGAAACTCACCCTAAACTGCACCTTCACATCCGTCCGTTTATTCCCTTCGATTTCGTCTAAACCACTACCAAATGCCTTCCGATTTGTCAAATAAGTCTGCGCAAAACGGGTTTCAATGTACGCATTTTTGAATAGACGATAACTCGCATTGACGTAAAAACGGCTGCCACGATAATAGTAAGGTAGAACGGTAAAACTATATTGTACATCATTTTCAAAAGCGTAAATCGCTGAATTATAATCTTTTGTATCAAAAAAAGCCAAACGGCTGCTGATACTGAGGGGGTACTTTTCAAGTTTGAGAATCACGTCTTGCCAAACCGCGAACCCGTTGCTTTGAGGCTGGTCGCTGTCAAAAATTGACCATTCTAGGCGGTTTCTCAATTCTAAATTTTTAGCGATTTGATTGTTGAATTGCAGACGTATTTGTGTCCGTATTTTATTTGTTAAAAAATTCAATTTGACAGAATCTCGCCGCGTCGCATTCTCCTGTTTGAGCTTATTTCTGAATTGAAGATACCCCTCAGTATGTCGCGTTTTGTAAGCGATTTTTGCGAAAAACTCACGTCCATACGAAGGCGCATCCACGCCAAAACGTAGCCACTTGTGTTGCCAAAAATCGGTGTAAAAACTGGCCGTCCACGTTCGATTTGGCTTAAATTCTAAGCCGACAAAAAGGCCGTTTTCGTCTTGGATGCGGCTGCTTTCAGCAAACGGTTGCGCGTTTAAGGCTTGATAGTTTTTTGAGAAAAAACGGTGTAAAATGCTCATTGACAAGCGTTTATCTAGGCCAATTAATACCCCATTGAGTGTTGCGAAGCCGCCGTTGTCGCTCATAGCTGTTTCGCCAAAGGCGTGAATATTTTGATAGGTTGTTTTATAATTCGTAGAAAAATTAGCCAGTTGTTTGCCCTTAAAAACGTACAAATTATACAGCTTGTCGGCAGGTTTTATCTCCCCATTAAATTGATTAAAAACAGTATTTAAACCCAATGAAAAACGTCTAAAACGATGCTGCAAACTGCCGCCAAAAGTGGTCAAACCAATCCGATTTTGGTCTTGCTGTTCGGTTGCCGTTCGGTGCAAACCAGAAAATTGTAACGCTGAAATAACGGCTTCTGCATCCGTAGAATCCACGGCAGACGCGTTCAAAATATTGCCGTCGCGTAGGCGATGCGATGCAAAAAAGACCCCCTCAGTATTTTTACCGATTTGAAGGGTTGTGGCAACGCCGCGCAAGAAATTTGCTTCATTGGATGCGGAATAAAAACGCAACGGCGGGACAGCTTTTTCGACGCTCAAAACGAAAGCCGATTTGCCCAATGCAAACCCATTTTCATGAATCAAACCTTGACCAAGCGAAACAGAGTAATCACCTAAAACAATGGTTTTGAACAGTTTATGCGCGTTGTTGATTTGGAAATGTGCGCTGTAAAAATCAAAACCTGATTTGCGAAAGGGCTCACCAGCATCCTTTTCAATCGTCAATCCGTAGCTCAAATAATTGCCAAACGCATAGCGATAACGCACATACAAGCGGTTTGCATCGCCCATGAAACCGCCTTGATTGCCTTCTTTTTTGTAGCCTTTTGCTTGTTCCAAACGCCTTTCGTAGCGCGTAAAAACGTCATTTTTTCCTCTCCGAAACCATTGTTTTATCGGCGTTTGGAACGACCCCAAATCACCGTCAATGGTAACGAATGGTAAAATTTTACGAATGGTCAATAAAGGCAAAACGCCTTGCAATTCCAAAAGCGTGATGAAATAGCCGTATTTTTCTCGATGATTGATGATTGCCGCAATCTGTTCGGCGGAGAGCAAACGAAGGTTTTGAAAATCAGTCGCTTTGGCACGATTGATATTCAATGGTTTACGGATATAATCTTGTAAATATTCAAATTCAGTGTCATAATCAAACGACGCGTCTTCGTTCGCAGAAACGGCGTTTTCAATGGCATCTTGATACGAAAAAAGGAGAGAATCCATTTGCCCGAAGGCGATTTGAGCAGAAAATGTGGAAAAAATGGACAAAAACAGTACGAATACTGAGGGGGGTATAAATTGTCTCATTGTGTATGCTGTTTTAAGTTTTGGTAAAAAATATAGTCGAAAAGCTAAGTTTTCGACTACGTTTTATTTTTGAAATTTGAAAATCTTATTTTATAATTAATTGAGAATCAAACTATTGGGTATTGAAATCTCAAATTTTGTAGCGATGTCAAATTTGGGATTTTGGTTCACACAGAGAACACGGAGGACACAGAGTTTTATAGACTAAAATGCTATAAAATAAAGCTTTTTATAAGAAAAACTCTGTGTTCTCTGTGAACTCTGTGTGAACCAAAATCCCAAAGCGGAAATGGATGTTAAATTTGAAATCTAAAATAAATTTAAGCGTAATCAAGCAGCATCCGATATGGAATGCTTAAACCGCGATATTTTATTTTATTGACTAATATGTCCTCTGCCCGACAAGCAATATCTTCGGGCTTCCGACACATTGTAAGGCCGCTTATATGGCGACGAATGTCGCGCGGAAACTCTTCCCATAAACGTTGATTTATCATAGGAATTGCTAATAATGGCCCCGTTTTACTCAATTCTGCCGAATATATTTGTAAATTATAAGGCTCATCGTATTCGGGTAGCCACGGCACTAAGCCCGCAAAGTCAACGGAAAAACCTTCCGCTTCAAGTTTTTTGAAGAAGCCAATCATGAGTTCTTTCAATTCATCTTTATCCATGTTATTAATATTTTAACTGATTCAAGAAATAGATTTGTCTCTGTTGCGTCATGGGTACCTTTGTCATCATAACGACTTTTCTCTGACCAAGAATTAACCCTATCCCAATGGCCTTTGAAAATGGGGCCATTCGCTTTTTCAGCCTCAAATTTAGCGTAAAGTCCTGATAAAAGTATCAATCGGCCTAAATTATGAATCAAAAACGTCTTAGAAAGGTCGGAACGCGGCACGTGAAAGCTATAAAAATCGGTGACGCCTAGGGTTTCACAAATTTTTGCTTTTAAACACAACTCGACAGCATATCCCGCCAAGTAAAATGCCCCGTCGTGATAGCCGATTTTAGACAGATTTTCAGCTTCTTCGTAACGCCAATCGGCGAGCGTTCGGATGTCATTTGGATTGGTCATAGCGGTTTGTTTACGTTAAGAAATGAGCTAATTAATAGGCCGCGACTTTAAAGTCGTGCTACTATCGTGCTACTATCGCGTTCCTATTTTGTGCAAAGCTATGTCCCGCTATCGAAATTTCCAAATACCTCCGAAAGATAAAAATTATACTTATTTGAAAAATATCAGTATATAATTTTGTAAAAAGTAATAAATCCGTATATTAAACTCTAAGTATCAATTTTAAACTAAGTAAATGTACACCTTTGCGGGAACTCGTCTCACCTTTGTCCCATCATTTAACGACAATTAATTATCAAACATTCAATTTTATTTAAAAACTAAAAACCATCCAATTATTATGGCTATTAAAATGACATTCAAAGGCTTAACGCTTGCTTGCGTCCTTTTCACAAACACAATTTTCGCGCAAGACGCGGCTAAACCCGCCGAAGTACCCCTCAGTATTATGGGTCATGTGGACGCTTATTACCGTTATAGCAGCAACGGCGTGGCGGGTGCAACATCGTATTCAGATGCTGGCAAAGGCTTCGGTTTTGGTATGGCAAACTTGCAATTATCGAAAGATAATGGTAAAATTGCCTTTATGGCAGACGTGATGTTTGGCCCACGGGCGGAGGGAACAAACTACAATTATGTGAACGCAAATGGCAAGAGTAGCTCATTGGCACTCATCAAACAGTTATACGTATCGTATAAACCTACTGACAAACTCAAATTTACGCTTGGTAATTTTATGACATTTATTGGTTATGAACTTGTTGAAGCTACTAATAATTTGAACTACTCGATGTCTTACAATTACACAAATGGGCCGTTTTATCACACGGGCTTGAAGTTGGATTACCAATTTACGGATAAATTCGGTGGTATGATTGGCGTTTTTAACAAGACAGATACAAAATTGGACAATGGTAATAAGTTCGTCGGCGGTCAATTGTCTTATGTAGATGGGCCATTCAAGATTTATCTCAATGGTTTGTCGGGCAAAGAAACGGATTCTTTGACGACAACGACGCTCGACATTACGACAAGTTACCAAGCAACACCAAAACTGGGTTTGGGGTTTAACTTATTGAGTATCAATTCAGTGCCCACAAAAGGAACGGCTACGAGTTTGGTTGGCTCAGCTTTGTATGTCAATTATGCGGTATCTGATAAATTCGTTTTGGCAGCACGTAGCGAGTATTTGGTTGACCAAAGTTATGCGTTTAATGAGGTTGACAATGCGATTACAGCGTTCACTTTGTCAGGCAATTTCAAAATTGATGCTTTGACAATCATCCCTGAAATTCGTTTCGATTCGGCTAAGAAAAATGTTTATGCGACGGAGACAGGCGCAGCTAAAAATGGTGATACAACCTTTATTTTAGCGGCTGTTTACAAGTTTTAGAATACGAAAATGTGTAGGGAATTTCAAAAATTTCCAACACATTTATAAGGTATTATTTTTATGCTATTTAAGAAGTTGGGGGCTTTGAGATTCGGAAAAACGCTTGTTTCAAATCTCATCGCCTCTTTTTTTTACGTGTTTTATAGAAGTGGGATTTTAGTTTCCTTCTGAATGACAAAAAGATTTAATAGGATTTGTTACGTACCCGAATTATGCAAATTATGTTTTTTCAAATGGTTTTTTAGGGCTGTTTGATGATTTTGTCTGCTTCATTTTTACGTGTTTTTTATGCTTTAAACACGTCTTCTAAACGCTCATTTTTCTTGATTTTTAGTTATGAATTTTGTATTTTAAAACATAATTAAAAATTATTATTTAACATTTTTTTGTAAGTTTTTTCTCGAAAAGCGTGTTTTTTAAAAGCTCGAATGTAATTTTGCCCATCTTTTTTAACCTGTTACGCATTTTCGAAGCGTAAAAATGCAAAAAACGCATTTTATACTGAGGGGGTCTTTTTTAAATTAAAAACGTCGTTGCGAGGCACGAAGCAAAAAAATTAAGAATTAAAAACACGCTAAATCCTTACTGATTCAAAAGTTTTTCACCTCAATCACTTCCCAAATTGATGGCCCTACTTCATTCACCATTTCAAGAATAATCAACGGTTACTAAAACCGATTGCATCAAATAATTACTATTTTTTTTTATTACTAATTAATTTTATTTCAAACAATGAGTCTTTCCAGAATGAATGCGCTTGATACCATTTTCAATCGCTACAACGACAACGAATACGCGGATATGCCATCCGAAAAAATCATTGATTTTTACGGCGAAAACGTGTTCAACGATGCGGCCATGAAGCAATACATGGACGAACAAACTTATTTGAGCGTCAAAGCAGCCATCCAAAACGGCACTAAATTGAGCCGCGATTTGGCGGATACAATTGCAAAATCAATGCAAACATGGGCGCAAGACAAAGGTGTGACGCATTTTACACACTGGTTTCAACCTTGGACGGGCAAAACGGCTGAAAAACATGACTCTTTCTTCAACTTGACGCCAAGCGGCAAAGTGATTGAAGTGTTTGAAGGCGACGCACTCGTTCAGCAAGAGCCAGACGGTTCGTCTTTTCCTTCGGGCGGTATGCGCGCAACTTTTGAAGCACGCGGTTATACGGCTTGGGACCCAAGTTCGCCAGCGTTCATTTTTGAAAATGGCGGTGCTGGAAAAACATTGTGTATTCCAACGGCATTTATCACATATACAGGTGATGCCATGGATTACAAATTACCATTATTGAAATCTGAAGCGTATTTGAACAAAGCGGCAACACCCGTTGCTCAAATGTTCGACAAAGCCTGTAATAAAGTGACCGTCACTTTGGGTTGGGAACAAGAATATTTCATCGTTGATGAGGCTCTTTACAACCTCCGTCCCGACTTGATTTTGACAGGCAGAACCCTCGTTGGAAAATTGCCAGCCAAGCATCAAAACTTGGATGACCACTATTTTGGGGCCATTCCAGAGCGTATTTACACATTTATGCGCGATTTGGAAATTGAATCGCACAAATTAGGTATTCCTGTCCGCACCCGCCACAACGAAGTAGCCCCTGCACAATATGAATTTGCACCTGTTTTTGAAGGCGTGAACGTGGCCGTTGACCACAACAATTTGTTCATGGACTTGATGGAAAAAGTGTCGCGCCGCCACAAATTGGTCGTGTTGTTACATGAAAAACCATTTGCAGGTGTCAATGGCTCGGGCAAGCACAACAACTGGTCAATTGCGACCGATACAGGCAAAAACCTCCTCGCGCCAGGCAAAGAACCAGGCAAAAATTTGATGTTTTTGACTTTCTTCGTCAACACGATACGCGCCGTTTACGAATGGGCAGATTTGATTCGCGCCGCTATTGCAACCGCTAACAACGACCACCGTTTAGGCGCGAACGAAGCACCGCCAGCGATTATTTCGGCATTTTTGGGCGATACGATGGACAAATTGTTGAACGAAATTGAAAAATCAGGCAAATCTGACGCTTCGGGTATCAAAACAGCTTTGGACTTGGTGGAGAGTATGCCGTTGCTTGAAAAAGACACGACAGACCGTAACCGTACGTCGCCGTTCGCTTTCACAGGTAATAAATTTGAAATTCGTGCCGTAGGTTCTTCGCAAAACTGCGGTGGCCCAATGACCGTGATGAACACGATTGTCGGCGCACAATTGCTCAAATTCAAGGAAGAAGTTGACAAATTGATGGCAGGTGGCAAGACTCAAGAGGAAGCGATTTTGGTCGTTTTGGCTAAATACATCAAAGAATCGAAAAAAATTCGCTTTGAAGGCAATGGTTATTCTGACGAGTGGAAAGAAGAAGCAGCAAAACGCGGCTTAAGCAATTTCACGGCAACACCAGAAGCGTTGAAGGCTTACACGGGCAAAAAAGGCGACGTTTTCATCAAATCGGGCGTTTTCTCGAAAAAAGAATTGCACGCCTACCAAGAAGTTCAGTTCCATAATTACGTCTCGAAATTGCAAATTGAGAGCCGTACTTTGGGCGAAATGGTGGCTAACTTGATTTTGCCAGCTTCGATTTCTTACCAAAAGAAATTGGCAGATAATATCGCCGTTTTGAAGTCAATTGGCTTAGGAGAAGAGGACTATTCGGCACAATTGGACATTGTAAAAGCATTGAGTACAGCAATTAACGGGGCTGCACGGGGTGTTCAAGCGATGACAGAAGCACGTCGGGCGGCTAACGAAGCAGGTGATGTGGAAGCACAAGCAAACGCTTATTGCGAAAGTGTCAAGTCAATTATGGAGGAAATTCGGACGTTCTGCGACCGCCTCGAATATTTGGTGGCTGACGCGGAATGGCCGTTGCCGAAATATCGGGAGATGTTCTACATTCGCTAAATCATGTTTTGAAGTAGGATTTTCTTGATTTTAAAGGATTTAATAGGATGTGTTACGTTCCTCAAATCTTTCTGAATCTTGAAAATACTGATTCAAATGATAAAATACTGAGGGGGTATTCCGTTGATTCGGAATGCCCTTTTTTTGTAAATAAATACGGAATTATCGGCTTTATGTCGCAAAATACTGAGGGGTGTCAGATTTAGGAAATTTCGGGATGTTTCATTTATCATTTTACAGTTTGCACACATTTAAGAAATTTAAAAAATTTCTCAAATGTTATCAATCCAT
>JAYSRS010000545.1:0-3269 GCA_043720935.1 Saprospiraceae bacterium | reverse complement strand
AAAACAAGCTGCCTCCGATAGATTTTCTCTACGCACGCCTTTTTCGCGCAGCGAAAAACAGTGTGTATGAAAATACGCTTTTATTTATTTCGCATTCCTTACTAAAATATTCAGAGATGAATCGACCCACTTTTAAAATTCGATTATTGATTTGCCTAATCATTGGTTTATGTTCCGACAGTTATGGACTCTCGTTCGCCCAAAATACGATTTTAGCAATCATTAACGCCAAAGAAAACCTTACGCTCAAAATTAACGTAGTTAATCATAAGTATTACACGTTTATATACATCACTTTAAACGAGACTTTTCTTTTTACGCAGCAATAACTTGTATGACTAACCCCAACTTTTAAGTTGGGGATTATGCCCGACAAGCAATTCTCGGCTTTAGCCACTAACTTGGCGTACAGATTTTTGGCTAAAGCCGTAGAAGTGCTATGAATTGAAGCCCCCAACTTAAAAGTTGGGGTTAGTCATACTTGTAAAACAGAAAATCTATTGCTCTCTAAAAAGAAAAGTCTCCTTTTAACAAGATAAAAAAATGCGATTTTCTTACTTATTTGCTGGTTTTTTGCTCATTTTGAGCGTATTTACAAGCACATCTTGCCATAAAACGAGCGAAAATGGCCCAACAGTATCCATCACATTACCCGCCGTTGATGAACAAATTGCAAACGAACTGCCCTTAAAATTGACGGGCAACGTATCTGACGCCGACGGACTGCATTCAATGACGATAAAAGTAACGGATGATAAATCGGGCGTGGTTTTATTCACCAAATCGCCCAATGTTTTGAACCTAAAAACATACTCGTTTAGCGAATCTTGGACGCCAAAAGTGACGGATTGGGTGGATGCGACGGTAACAGTTGTCGCCGAAAACCATGGGGCAAAGCAGACAACTCAGACGGTTAAAGTTAAGATTTGGCTGTAACGGTGTATCGCTTCCGCTTCGTTTTTGTCATTCAGAAGGAATCGCTATCGTCTGTGTCTAGCAAGTCTTTACGTTATACAGACAACAGAGATTCTTTCTGAATGACAAAAAACATACATTAAAAAGCCTTGAAAACGCCCGTTTTCAAGGCTTTTCGTTCTAAAAAACGGAAAAATACTGAGGGGTCTATTTTCCTGAAAATTATTCCGCAATCACAATCATTCCCTGTTCCAAAGGATTCAAATTAGCCTTTAAAACATCGAAAAAAGCGTCGCCGTATTTCAAATAAATTGGCAAAATATTGTCCGTTCGTTCTTGTAAACCACCGTTTGGAAACAGTTTTTGTTGCACCGCTTTTAGTTGATTCAACGATGTTTCGTGCTTCTGTTTTTCGGCCTTCATCACCCGTGATTCGAGGGCGTCAAGACTTTGCAATTGCTTTGTTTTTTCGGCTAAAACGGCTTTTTCTAAGGTCGCATCAACGGCCACGGCTTTTTTCAGAATAGTGTCAAAAACGTTGCTCAAAGCCGTCTTTTCGGTTGCCATACTGAGGGGGTCGGTTGCTTGTTTTTCTACATATTTTTTTATTAAAACATCTGTATTGTCTGTCAAATCAGTGAGTTGCACGTCCAAACGCTGTAAACGGTCTTGCGTTCCTTTGTCTAGAAACATAACCGAATTGCGCCGAATGAGCATCGGAAAATTCACGCCGAAGGCTTCAAATTGCGTTTTCCTTTCCAACCAATACGCCAATTCACCGCCGCCGCCGATGTAGGCCAAATTAGGCAAAACGGTTTCTTGAAACAGAGGCCGCAACACAACATTTGGGCTAAAATACTGAGGGGTCGTTTCCAATTTTTTTAAAATATCCGCTTGCGAATGCCATTGAATATCGGTATTCAAAACGCGGTAAACGCCGTTTTCTTCAACAATGCGCTCGCGCAAATTTTCTCTTAAATAAAACAAATTTATCTCACGGGCGAAGGCTTGCGCCTTGAAACCAAGCGTTTCTAGTTCGGCTTGTGTGGTTTCGACCAATTTTTTAGACAATTGTTCCGTCAGTTCTCGTTTCATAATCGGAACAAACAAACGTTTCAAAGCCGCATCATTCATGTTCAATACAACTAAACCGTAATGTCCAAACAATTGATTTAGAAGGTCTTGCGTTGCGTCTTGATACAAATCATGCGTCGTGTAGGCTTTTTCAATTTTATTAAAAACCGATTGTGCGGCCTCTGATTCGCCTAAAATCGGTTTCAATTCTTCCAAAACGGCTTGCAAAGAAGCGGTGTGCATCATGCCGACCGCGCCTTTTTCGGCTTCTCCACGTTGCCACGTAATTTTTTTTCCAAAAATCGAAATACTGTTCACTTCTTCAAAATCGTGGTCTTCGCCGCCAATGACGAAAACGGGGACAAATTTATTTTCGGGAAAAGTCGCATTGAGTTTTTCAGCTAAATGAATGGTTGAAAAAATTTTGTAAATAAAATAAAGAGGACCCGTCAGTAGCGAAGGTTGATGCGCGGTCGTGACCGTAAACGTTTTTGAATCGGCTAAGGCAACTATTTTTTCAGATACTTTTGCATCCGTTTCAAGGGACACGTATTGTCTTTTTAAAGTCTCAACGAGCGTTTTTCTATCAATCGCTTCTTTTGATTTATCGGCAATAACGTGTGCAAATGCTTGTAAATCAACGGCGTATTTATAAAAATTTCTAAGAATGGGATTTTGCTCGGCATAGATGCGGTCAGTTTTGGCCAGCATCGGCAAGTCAGAAAACGGCAATTGTGTGATGTTCATAACAAGAGGTTGTGGTTTGAAATATTTTTTTTTATAAATTTTGAAAAAAAATCATAGATAACGCAACAAAGGTAAAACAGCCTCCGTAAAAGACTACCATAACAACAAAAACGAAGGACGTGTTCAAAATTAGCTTGGTCGAAAAAATGAAGAAGCAGTTACGGAAAAGCGTCACAGATGTTGTTTTGAAAATATTTTGAAAAATTTTTACTTGATTCAGATAAAAATGTGCCGCCTATTGATTTTTGGCACAGTGTTTGGTAAATTTAAGATGTGTGTAAGTTTTGGTTAAAGAATTGTAAAATTCGTTTCGTTACCCGTGAAGTGCCTTCACGGGTTTTTTTATGCCCAAAACTAAACTAGGGTTTTTAACACATTTTTTTTTTTTGAAACACATAGGTAAATAGGACACATAGTTTTATGTATTTTTTTATTCTTAGGAATGCGAAATAAATAAAAGCGTATTTTCATACACACTGTTTTTCGCTGCGCGAAAAAGGCGTGCGTGGAGAAAATCTATCGGAGGCAGCTTG
>JAYSRS010000544.1:0-9319 GCA_043720935.1 Saprospiraceae bacterium | reverse complement strand
TACGTTCGCTCCGATAGATTTTTTCCTAGCACGCCTTTTTCGCGCAGCGAAAAACAGTGCGTATGAAAATACGCTTTTATTTATTCAACGTTCCTTATTTACAAACATTTACGAAATTTTAAAAATTTCGTAAATGTAGTTTCCGCTAAAATCGTCAAAGAGCCATTAAAAAATTAGAATTTTGCGATAATGCAGGGGATTTAATTCTTTATTTCCTGTTTTTGTAGAATGTGCCTCTTGCGAATAACGCAACGAGGCATATTTTTTACTCTTTCACAAATTTCACCCGCGACAACACCCCCTCAGTATTTTCGACTTCCAAGAGATAAATTCCCGCCGCACAATCTGAAATATTCACGTCATGTGTCCGCGATTGTTTAATTAAAATGCCTTGCAAATTATAAACGTTTACTGATTTAATGCCTTCGGAAACGTCCACTGTAATCGTATTTCTAGCAGGATTTGGATAAACTTTCAATGTACCATTTTTAGTAGCGTTGTTATAAATCGTTAGGGTTTTGGTGTATTTGAACCCCCCATTAACGTCCATTTGTTTCAACCGATAATAAACAATTTTATCCGTTTCTAACAACACATCGTTAAACGTATAATCGTTTCTTTTTGTCGAATTGCCAATGGCTTTAACGGTATTAATTGTTTTAAAATCCTTTCCATTCACACTCTTTTCAACGCCAAAATAAGCCGCATGGGCTTCCGAAGCCGTTGCCCAATCCAATTTAACTGTTTGTTTATCAAGCAGTTGGCCACTAAATGACAATAACTCAACGGGAATTGGCAAACTACCTAAATTGAATTTGGCCATGACAGGGTAGTGGTCAGTCGTTTTTGTTCCATAGCTTGCAATGTACGTTTGTGGCGTCCCGACGCGCGCCGTGACGAAGGTGTTTGACAGCTCGTTTGAGCCGATAATGTGGTCAATCATATCCGCGAAACCAACCGTACTACGCGCACCCGCTTTGCTCAACGCGAGGGTAAATAAATTGTAATTTGTGGCGTCGTTGATATAACTAATAAATGTACTTGTATTTGTTGGCACAAAGGCGACGGTTTCATCCAAATCGTCATTAAAATCGCCCGACATAATGAACGGCAAGTTCGGATAAGTGGCGTCTAAATGCGCTTTCAATTTCTCGACATCGTATTTTCGCATATCATAAATGTCTTGTGCGGCAGACGCACTCGTGTTTGCCCGACCGTGAATACCCACAAAGCCAACCAAACGCGTTGCGCCGTTTATTGTCACATTGGCCGTCATTAAATACGGCAAACGACCCGATGCCCAAAAGCGGGAACGCGCACTTGGATAATTCGTTACCAAAGTCGTATCATATTTAAAATTTGTCAAAAGCGGCGTCGCATTGACGTTGCTAAATACCGAATTTTTATAGACAAAACACAAACGCTGTCCGTAAGGGTCAGCATCCACGTTACTGCGGCTGTATTCGGGCGAACACATACACGAATAACCGCCCGACAAACCCGCCACTAAATTCTTAAAACCTATTGAATCTGATATTTCTTCAACTTGATACAAATCGGCATTCATCGTATTCATAATCGTTGTGATGTTTGTTGCTTGCAAGACATTGTCCGTCGGCCCCAAAGTCGGATGGCCGAACCATTCTAAGTTCCAAGCCACCACATCCAACAAATTGGCATCTTGAAAATTAGCGTCCGTAATCCCTGCGCCCGTCACGGTTAAGTCGGCAATAAAACGCGGATATAATTGAGTATTAACGCCATATACACCCGCAATTCCCGTAATATTTCCCGTCGCTTCTTGAATTGGTGAACCAACCAAAGTGTTTGACGCATTCGTACTTAAAATTCTGACGGGTAATAAACCAAAGGCATAATTGGTATTTGCGGCGTAATTGCCACCCGTTCCCGGGAACGATATGTTTTGAATTGTGACCAATTCGCCTTCGTGTGCGGCCATTTCTGACCGCGTGATGACCAACGGAACGGGATGATACTGAGGGGTCGAAATTTTTGTCAATGACAACAAGGTAATTTGGTCGAGGCTATTAAAAGTGGATTTATAGCCAAATATTTCAACCGAATCACCCAATTGCAAGGCGTATTCGGTCGCAATATTTTTTGAACTGTTATAAATCGAAATGCCGCCCGTATTGTCTTGAATAAAAATTTGGCTTGGCGCAAATTCCGTCGCAACCGTCACGCGACCGCCCGTAAAGACGTTTGTAGCATTACTCGTATTGCGAATTGTGCCAATACTTGTTCGCGTCGGCTGATTAACGACCGAACCGTTCAACGCTACCGTTTTAGTCGGCACACCCGCGCTTGTGAGCGAGAGGTTGCCGTTGAAAGTTCCCGCACTAACGCCCGTCAAACGGACGTAAATAATCGTTGATGCTACTCTGCCGCTTATTTGTGGAAACGACAAACTAGATGTGTAACCACTTGATATTGATAGACTTATCTCATAACCCGTCGGCGCGTTAATCACTAAATCTGCCGTTAAACCAAATCCTGCGGCGATAAAACTGCTCGATACTGAGGGGCCTCCCGTGAGAATTGTCGTGAAAGAAATCGTCGGTTTTGAAGCGTTGATAATCGGATTTGAGACATCGAACAAGCTGCCTTCAATCGTCAAATCATCCACGCGCCATGTGCCTGTTGAACCGCTCGCGCCATACGCATACAAGCGAAAAGTGACGGCGGTCGAGATGTTTTGAAAATCTAAACCCAATTCAACAACGTTTGGCGTGGCCGCAAAAGGCGTGTTTGTCGCGGTCGGCGTATTCAAATTCGTCGCATAGCCGTCAAGACTAGACCTTAAAACCCACGTCGTCGGCCCCGTTCCCGATTTTTGGTCATAGAAACTGACGTTGTTCAAAACGATGGCGTAATTGGCGTTTGGCGTCACCGAAAACTGGAGATATTTTGCCGTGTTGAGGGCCGCCGTGTTAAAACCCGTCGTCGAAAGGGCGTTGTCGGTTGCTGCCGTCGTATGCCCTGCGGGAAAAGACATTGTTCCCGCAGACCAAGCCGCCGTAGAAATCGTGGCGTTTGCGGGAATCGTCGTGGCCGTCGTGTTGACGTCAAAATTCCATTGCGCGAGCGTTTGCGCGGCGGCATTTGCCGATAAAAAGACGATGAAGGCCGTAAAAACCAAAGAAAAGTTGTGTAACTTAATCATGCTTTTGATTAACTAAAAAATAAAAGTGAGTGAAAAAAAACGCCTACGCGGCTCTAGCTGCCGACATTTATGTGTGTTAGGCAAGTACAGTCGTCTGTACGTCGTTGGTGGAGGTGAACGGAATTGAGACGGCAAAGGTAGGCGAAGTCTCTTAAAGTGGGCGATTTTATGTAAAATTCACAAATACTTAAAATGGCAATGTGAAGTGTATTTGGTGTGTTTTATTTGTTGAATTGAGCATTGAAAGCGTTTAAAAAACGCTTACAAACAAACGGTTTTGAGCGTTTTTACTGAGGGGGTCAATTTTAAAAAACTAAATCTGTTGCCGTTGCGGAAAGATTGGGTAGTTTTACACGAAAATTAATAAACGATGATTCCGTTTATTTTCCCCTACTTTTCAAAAAAGAAAACACACAATGAATACCATAAATAAAGAAAATAAAGAAAGTAAAAACACCAAAAGCACAGCAACAGAAAGTATGTCCATCGCACTAATCAATCAATATTACAACGAAAAACTCAAGATTCGGAATATCTCAAAACAAGATTCTGAATCCGTTATGCGGCGTGCTTTTGCGCGGCTTTTGGAGGGTTATGCCCATAAAAAACACCTCACGCTGATTGAGGAATTTACCCATAAAACCGAAATTGGGTCGAATATTCGCTTTGACGGCGTCGTAAAAAACGACATGGGCCTCAATTTTGGCTTTTGGGAAGCTAAGGCTAATGTGGATTTGGAGGACGAAATTCGTAAGAAATTCAATAAAGGTTATCCAAAATCGAACATCCTTTTTGAAGACGGCAAACAGGCCGTTTTGTATCAAAATGCGGCGCGGGTCAAAGCCGTTGACATCACTGATTCTAAGGAACTCCACGCTTTGTTGGAACAATTTATGGCCTTTGAAACGCCTGAATTGCGCTCTTTTCACGAGGCAGTGGCCAATTTCAAGAAAGATGTGCCTGAAATCGCTTCGGTACTGAGGGGTATGATTGAGCAGCAAGACGCCTCAAATCCGACTTTTCAAAAGGCGCGTAATCACTTCTTGGAACTTTGTCGGGATGCCATAAATCCCGATATTGACAAGGCCGATGTGGATGAAATGCTCATTCAACACATCTTGACGGAACAGATTTTTATGTCCGTTTTTAGCGACGCTCAATTTATTAAGGAAAATAATATCGCTCGTGAACTCTACAAAGTGGAAGAAACCTTTTTTACGGGCAATGTCAAGCGTTCGACGCTCGATAAAATTAAAAATTATTACGATGTCATTGCCCTTTCCGCTAAATCACTCAATGACCACACCGAAAAACAGTTCTTTTTGAAGCGCGTTTATGAAAATTTTTATAAAGCCTACAATCCCAAAGGAGCAGATAAACTCGGCATCGTTTATACACCCTCCGAAATCGTGCAATTTCAAATAAAAAGTACCGAATTTCTCTTGGAAAAGCATTTTGGCAAGACGTTGAGCGACCGTGGCGTGGAAATTCTCGACCCCGCAACGGGTACGGGTACGTATATATGTGACCTCATCGAACACATCAATCCGCACGAACTCGCCTACAAATACAAAAACGATATTCACGCGAACGAAGTCGCTATTTTGCCGTATTACATCGCTAATCTTAATATTGAATACACGTTTCGACATAAAATGGGCTATTATGAAGAGTTTCCAAACATTTGTTTCGTGGACACACTCGACAATATCGGCGGCTTGTCTTGGAAAGGAAAACAGTTTGATATGTTTGGTTTTTCGGCGGAAAATGCGGAAAGGATTAAAAAACAAAACGAAAGTAAAATATCCGTTATCATTGGTAATCCGCCGTACAATGCAAAACAGGCTAATTTTAATGACGATAATAAAAATAAACTCTACAAAGACATTGATAAACGGATAAAAGAAACCTTTATTAAACAAGGAACAGCGCAAAATCAAATCGTTGTGTATGATATGTACGTGCGGTTTTTTAGATGGGCTTTTGACCGTTTGAATAAAGACGGCATTGTTACTTTTATAACCAATCGAAGTTTTATTGACGGACAAGCCTTTGACGGTTTTCGCAAGTGCGTACAGGCCGAATTTAATGAAATTTACATCGTTGATACCAATAGCGACGTTAGAAAAAATCCGAAAATTGCAGGCACTACGCACAATGTTTTTGGCATTCAAACGGGCGTCGCCATTATGTTTTTGGTGAAAAAAGAACAAAAACAAGACTTTTTCAGGATATATTACGCGGCTTTGGAAGACGAAATGATTAAAGCCGACAATCTCAATTGGTTCAGAGAGACACCCCTCAGTAAAATGCCTTTTCAACGCATTACGCCCGACGCAAAAGGCAATTGGATTAATCAAACAGATAATGATTTTGATACGTTGTTGCCGTTAATTAATAAAGAAGCAAAAGCTGGAAAAAAAGCAGATGCTATTTTTAATTTTTTCTTAAATGGATTTGAAACAGGGCGTGATGAATGGAATTTAGACTTTGATAAAGCTAATTTAACTAATAAAATTCAATTTTTTATTAATAAATTTAATGAAAGCATTGATAAAAATGAAGAAGATAAAATAATTAAATGGAATCGTCATTTAAGTCAATTCTTTGAAAAAAGAAAAAAATTAACATTTAATCGGGCTCTAGTTTCCCAATCATATTTTAGACCTTTTGTTAAAAAATACCATTTTACTGATGGTCATTTAAATTATCTATTAGGTAGAACTCACGCTGAAGTTTTTGGAATAGATTACAAGAAAGATAATAAAGTAATTGTTTTTTCTGGTTCGGGATTTAATCAACCTTTCCATTCGATTGCAACTACTATATTATCTGAAAGACATTTGGTTGAGAAATCTCAATGTCTCCCCCTCAGTATTTACGCCAAAAACGGCGACCGTCAAGAGAACATTACGGATTGGGCATTGCAGCAATTTCAGACGCATTACGGCGACGTTGAAATTAGCAAAACGGACATTTTTTACTACGTGTATGCGGTTTTGCATACCCCTCAGTACAGGACGAAATATGAGCAGAATTTGAAGCGTGATTTTCCGCGCATTCCTTTTTATTTGGATTTTAAATTCTTTTCGGAACGCGGCAAAGCCTTAGCGAATTTGCACATTGGTTACGAAACGGGCGCGTATTATCCTTTGGAATTAGTGGAACGTCCGACAGGAAAAGACAAGCAAAAAGCAGTAAAACCCGCGTTATTTGACGTAAAAACCGTAGAAACGCTCACTTTTCAAGACGCTTACGTGCCGAAACCGAAGTTAAAAGCCGATAAAGAAAACGGTACAATCGAACTCGACGACGTAACAACTTTAACGGGCATTCCCGCCGAAGCGTGGCACTACAAACTCGGCAATCGGAGTGCTTTGGAATGGATTTTAGACCAATACAAAGAATCAAAACCGACGGACAAAACGATTGAAAAACAGTTCAACACCTACCGTTTTTCGGATTATAAAACGACGGTCATTGATTTGTTGAAACGGGTTTGTCAAGTAAGCGTGGAGACGGTGCGTTTGGTAGATGAATTAGCGGATAAATTAAAAAATCAAGGGATTTTATAAGAAAACATCTTGAAAGTTGCGGCTTTCAAGACGTTTTTAGTTTGAAAACTACCCCCTCAGTATAAAAGCCTAAAAGGTCATTAAATGCCTTCAATCCTCCTCTTTATTTCTTAATTTTCGGTATTTCTCACGAACATCATCAAGGCTATTGTAATCTTTTTGTGCATTATCTGCTTCTACAATAACGTTTTTAACCCATTCGGGTAAATCCTCTCTTTGAAAAAGCATCTCACCTTTGATGTACATTGTTGGTTTAGTTGCCATTGTAAAGTGTTGTATCTATGCCGTTTTCACGAATAAAACGACGGCCATCCGCATATTCCGCAATTACATAACCTTGTTCACCATAAATAATGGGCAAACCACGCGTAAAAGCAGCTTCTTTGGCGCGTTCGAGACCTTTTGCTGCCGCGATGTCTCGTTCTTGGTCTGTCATATCGAAATATGATTTTTCGGCAATGCCATAGAGCAATCTAAGTTGTGTCGGCTCTTCTAAATCTAGTACCATTCTCTTTATTTTTTGACAAAAGTAAACCTTTTTTTGTAAGGAACAAGCACTTTTAGGCGTTTTTACTGAGGGGGTTCCTTTATTTTTTTCAAAAAACACCATTTACTACCTACACAATCACGGCTTTTTCTACATTTGGTTTTTAATTGTTTACATCCTGTTTTATCTAATTTTAAGTTAAAAACTAAGCCTATTTATGTCTCAACTGTCTCCACAGCTCATTCTCGGCATCATCGTCGTTTATTTTCTCATGCTTATCGGCATCGCTTACCTGACAAGTCGCGGGTCGGACGATAGCGAATCGTTCTTTATGGCCAAACGGCAATCGCCGTGGTATCTCATTGCTATTGGCATGATTGGCACGTCAATTTCGGGCATCACTTTTATTTCCGTCCCAGGGTGGGTGGAGGCGCGCTCTATGTCGTATATGCAAACCGTTTTTGGTTTCCTTGCGGGGTATGTCGTCATTGCATTTGTTTTAATGCCAATGTATTACAAACTCAATTTAATTTCTATATATACTTATCTCGACAAGCGTTTCGGACGGTATAGTTACAAAACAGGGTCTGCTTTTTTCTTGTTATCGAGGACGGTCGGGTCGGGTTTTAGGCTCTATTTGGCGGCTTTGGTATTGCATCAATTCGTCACATCACCCTTCGGCATTCCGTTTTGGATAACGGTTGCGATTACAATTGGTTTGATTTGGTCGTACACCTTTAAAGGCGGCGTTAAAACGATTATTTGGACAGATTTGATTCAAACCTTGTGCCTGTTAGTCACCCTCGTTATGACGATTTCGATGCTCGGCGACAAGCTCGGTTTGACAATCAGCGGCATTGCGGACACCGTTTGGAGCAGCCCGAAATCACAAATTTTCTTTTTTGAAAACGGTTGGGGCGATGCCAAAAACTTTTTCAAACAGTTCCTGTCGGGCGCGTCAATTTGTATCGTTATGTCGGGATTAGACCAAGACATCATGCAAAAGAACTTGACAGTCAAGACTTTACGCGGGGCGCAAATCAATATGTTGTCTTATGGCGCGTTGTTGGGCTTTATCAATTTCTTGTTTTTATCGCTTGGTATTTTATTGTTTATCTATGCCAAACAAAACAACGTCGAGATTCCCGTCGTCAACGGCACACCGCGTACCGACTTACTTTTTCCGACAATTGCCCTGCAATATTCGACGCCGACAATCGGTGTTTTGTTCTTTTTAGGCATCCTCGCGTCCACGTATGCAAGCGCGGATTCCGCTTTAACGGCCTTGACAACAGCTTTTTGTATCGACTTTTTAGGCTTTGAAAAACGGGAAGAAAACGCCGAAAACAAACGCGTCCGAACTTTGGTGCATTTAGGCTTTTCGGTTGTCTTGTTTTTCATTATTATTGTGTTCTATTTCATCAACAACTCATCGGTTATTGAAGCCATTTATAAGGCGGCGAGTTATACTTATGGGCCACTTTTTGGCCTGTTTCTCTTTGGTTTTTTGACAAAACGCTCTATAAAAGACCATTTAGCCCCGTGGATTTGTTGCGCTTCGCCGATAATCACGTACATCATCAATGCCAATTCGCAAGCATGGTTTAATGGCTATAAATTTGATTTTGAGTTGTTGATTCTCAATGCTTTAATCACTTTTGTCGGTCTTTTGGCCATTTCTTCAAGCCCCAATGAGCTGCAAAAGGCTTAAATACTGAGGGGGGTAAAAGGGATTTCAAATTTCAAGAGGTATTCAATTGATTATTGGTAGCTTGAAAATGAAACTGTATGACTGATTTAACACGAATTTTAGCGAATTAAGAGGCTGTATCAAAAGGTAAAAAACGGCTCTGACATTTCGCTGTACGCGATTTTTGTCAGATACGTACCCAAATAGGGCGTACCTTTTGATACAGCCTCTTTTTAGTCAAAATACTGAGTAGTGCGTTTTATATATTTTTAGAATTAAAAAAACGGAATTATCGGTTTTACGTCGCAAAATACTGAGGGGTATCTCATTGCGGCGTAGCTGCAAAATCTCGGTAATAAAATCCCAAAACGCCCGATTTCAAA
>JAYSRS010000543.1:0-3274 GCA_043720935.1 Saprospiraceae bacterium | reverse complement strand
GATTTAGGAAATTTGCAAAATTTCCTAAATCTTTTGCCGCAAAAACACCATTTTTTACTTAAAAATTGGTTTGCGACATAAAACCGATAATTCCGTTTAGTAATTATAAATAGATATTGCTCATTGATTATCAAGTAATAAAAACTCTAATACCTAAAAAAGCCCAATTGCAAAGCAATTGGGCTTTTTTAGGTATTATACCTTGAATTTCAAGCATTTATCAGATTTGACAGCTCATAACTCATAGTTCATAACTCATAGTTCATAACTCATAACTCATAACTCATAACTCATAACTCATAACTCATAACTCATAACTTCTTCGTTGAGTCTTTTGCCAAATCGCTTTTCCAAACCGTTCGACAAACGCCATTTTCACATTGTTTTTGCATGGTCAAATTGCCTTTATCGTCGTAGATTTTAAGCAAACCATGCTCTAATTCATTTGAATACGTGCCTTCGGCGGAGATTTTTCCGTTGTCATAATACTCAATAAATGGGCCATTTTCGACATTATCGCGGTAGAAAATAATTTCTTTGATGTTACCCGATTTGTAAAAAAACTTCCACTTGCCCGTCATCGCCCCGTTTTCGTATTGCCCTTCTGAACGCATCGCGCCGCTTTCGTGAAATGCCTTAAATGCGCCCGTAAAACTACCCGTTTTATCATAATTGCGGCGTTCCATGATTTGGCCATTTTGGTAATAAAAAATTTGCTCGCCGTGCAGAACGCCGTTTTTGTAGTTCGATTCGGCAGATTTTCCGCCGTTTGAGGTGAAAAAAGTCTCGTGCAAGCCCTCTTTGAGCTTCGTTTTAGGGTCGCGGGTAAAGCGTTCGACGAGTTGACCTGCTTCGTTGTGGTTCTCGGCCACTTCCAAATTTGAACAACTGTTCAACGTGAAGAGGCTCAAAAAGAGGGCGAAAATGAAGATTCGATTCATACTTTAAATGGATGTTTGTCAATGGATTATGTAATTTTAGTATTCCTTTTATTCTTTTATACGGAAATATCTAAACGACGTTGCATCCAGAAAAAGTGTAGCCAAACAAAATTTTTAAGCATTTTTACGTCTAATTACGTCTAAAAATGCTCAAAATACTGAGGGGGTCTAAAAATAAGAATGGGCCACTGATTGGAATAATGCGCCTGATTTACGCTGACTTGATTTTTGTCATTCGTTAGAAATCGAAAAAAAATCAGTAAGAATCAGTTGCATTAGCCCAATCAGTGACCCATTTTATAGTGTCAATTCTATTCAAACTGCACATCAAACTCCGCATCCACTTCCCAATTAGCGCGCAATCCTTCGGCAACTTTAATAAAAATGCGTTCGGGTTGTGTCTGTTTATCATAATCGCCCGTATCCCAAAGGCGATTTTTGTTGGTGTCTTCAATGATTTTTATTGTGTATTGGTCAGTTTGAAGTGTCTCAATGCGTTTGTTAAAACTGGATTTATTGTCAATATAAAAAAACGTTTCAACGCGCCCGTCACCGCTTAATACTTGACAAATATAATTTTTTGTAGAATCTAACTTGTTGATTTTCAAAGTTAGATCACCAAATTCTTCTTTCAATTGAACTCGAATGTCGATTGCTACGGTATCGTTTTTCAAGCCATAAATATCTGTTACGGCGGTTGGCAAAATCTGCAATTTGTAGCGTTTACCTTCTTGCCAATTGGCGTTGAGTTGTAGCTTTCGCGGACTTGTTGAATCGCGTTTTATACTGAGGGGTACTTTGTTTTTTGCGGAATCCAACAATTCAATCCGTTGAGAATCAATACTTTGTAAGGGATAACTAAATGTCAAAATAATTGGTTTTGTCGGATGTTTATTGATTGATTTTGGCGCATTGATGGCGTCTAAAGTGGCTTTTTTTAGGAAATCAACGCGGCCTTTCGTGCGTACACGTATAGTATCTGTTTTGAATGTATCGTTTTTAGCCATCAAATTCCACGAAGCGTCTTGGTTCACATCATAAAAAACGAGAAACGTGTCTTTACTAACTTCCGTTGCCACAGTTTGGCCAATTTGGTCGTAATTGATGACCATTTTCGTCGGTTCTTGGTTGTAAATGAGTTTTGCGACGCCGTATTTATCGGTTTCTTTGGTCAATAAAATGCTTTTTTTAACGGGGTCAAACAAGCGAATTTTGATGTTTGATGTTTCGAGTGGCGCACTTAATGTGTCTTTTAGAGCATTTTTTACGGCATCTTTTGGCAACGTATTTTTAGGGATTGAAGGCGTAATGCCTTGATTTTTAATGTTTTCGATGCTCGATGACGTGTCGGGTGCAAAACGTGTCGGCGCATTGTTGGCCAATGAAATGGTTAACAATGAATCGGGAAAACCGATGCGCTCAACGTCTTGATTGAACAAATAATTTTGGTCTTTGTCAATGAGTGCGAAGGCTTTAAAACGGCCTTCTTTCACGTTTTCAATTCTTGCAATGCCGTCTTTTTCCGTTTTAGCGAAGTAAAAAGGCTTGATTTTGCGGACAACTGTATCTGAAAAATTGTCATACAACATCAACAACGCCCCTTCGACGGGTTGCCCCGAAACGGCATCCACGATTTTCCCGACAACGGACAATGAGTCAATTTTATTACCTGTCGAAAAAACAAAACGGAGATTTTTGGCCACATTGCCTTCGTTCAAATCCTTAACTGATGTGCCAAAATTGATGGTATAGGTGGCATTTTCGCGCAAAATTTCGTCTTTTCCGAAGGTCAAAATGACCGAACGGCTGTCTTTTGATTCCACAACGGGGCGTTCATTCAAAGGCGGTGAAACGACAACTTGGGTAAACACATCCGTCAATGTGATGTATTCATCAAACACCAAACGAACGGTCTGCTTCTTGAAATTGGTCTGATAATTAGGCGTCGAACGCGCCGTGACGATGCGCGGCGGCGTTGTGTCCTTCGTGCCACCGTTTAATGCGCCGATGTTCGCACAGCCGTTTGTGAGAAAAAGGGCAATGGCAAGCAGGCTCAAAGGAGCGATATTTTTAAAACGTTTATTCAAAATATAGTCTCTAATTAGATTTTTATTTTATTGATAATCAAATACTTACGTTTTTTTGTCATTCAGAAAGAATCTCTATTCTGTGTGTATAACGGGCATTACAACAAATTCTACAATTGACACACAGTAAACTACTGTGCAATAAATTTTTTGAATACATAAAATATTGATAATTAATTATGTAGAAATTTTATGCGCATGCTATATACATTTATGACTAACCCCAACTTTTAAGTTGGGGGCTTA
>JAYSRS010000542.1:0-9349 GCA_043720935.1 Saprospiraceae bacterium | reverse complement strand
ATAGCTGCCCAACAAGATGATTGCGGTCGCAAATACACCCAAAATGACTAAAATACTGAGGGGGCCTACTTTCCGAAAGTTTACCGTTTTGAGGAAGTTGATGGGCAGAAATGGCACGTTTTGAGGTGTTTCTGCGGCGTTTTCAAGGCCATTTTCCCTTTTTTTAAATAAAAACAAAGGTAAAATACCGATTGTCAATTGACAACCTAAAAATAAAAAAGGTAACGTGTTCAAGCCAAATAAAGGACGTAAAAATGTAAACAGCCCCAACTCGACGACAAGCAAAAGGGTGAAAAATAGGAAATAGACGTTTGACCGTGCTTGGTTGCTGAATTGGTTGCGTAAGTAATCTAACATATTTTTTGATAGAATGCCGAATTGAATCTAAAACGGGTTTGTAAATAAGGGCAAACATCTAAATAATTTAGGAATTTTTATTTGCAAACAATTAAACACGTTGAAATATACACCGAATATGAAAAAGCAAATCGGCGGGTTGAGATTCGTATTTTAGAAAAATGAGTGGATTTGTACCCCCTCAGTATAAAGCCAAAAAAAGCCGCTTTTCTCTTGAAAACAAGAAGAAAGCGGCTTTTTTATTCAAGCAATTGCAAAAAATCTACATTTTATGAGTCAAAATTTGAGAAATACTGAGGGGGTGTTTTTTGTAAGGAATTAGCGATTTGCTCTGCATGGTTTTTAGTATCGACTTTACTAAAAACTTGCTCGATGATGCCGTTTTCATCAATCAAAAAAGTGGTACGTAGTACGCCGTCGAACTCTCTGCCCATGAACTTTTTGAGTCCCCAAACACCGTAGGCTTTCATCAGTTCCATGTCTTCATCGGCAATCAAAGAGAAGGGAAAACCGTATTTTTTAATAAAATTCTGGTGTTTTTTCGGCGAATCGGGGCTTACCCCAATCATTTCTACGCCCATTGCTTTGAGTTCACTGTAGCTATCGCGGAGGCTACACGCTGCTGCCGTACAGGCGGGTGTATTGTCAGCGGGATAGAAGAAAATGGCAAGTTTCTTGCCATTGAAATCCGTCAACTTAACAACTTCGCCCAACTCATTTAAAGCTGAAAAATGGGGGGCTGCATCGCCCACTTTAAGCTGCTTTTTCTCTTCCGAAGCAGACGATTCGTTCATCACGAACGATTGGATGGATTGAAATATACCTGTATTCATGTTTTGTTTAACAAAATAGGGGGGCGGGTGGTTTTCATTTTCTGAAAAAATAAAAATAAAGTCCAAACAGGCTAACACAACTTCTCGCCTTATCGCCTACCCTTATTCCCGCAAAAAACATATAGTTGAATAATAAATTTAACTTTTTTATATGTTGTTTTGATAAAAATGACGCCTTTTAATTGAATTTTAGCAACGAAAAGGCAATCTTTGCGTACCAATTATACTCTTAGTGAACAGTTCACTAAAAAACCTTATATTTTAGAAATAATTTTCCAACAAACTTTAAAAACTACGCTATGTATTCAATGAAGTTTACAACTCTTCTGAATCAGACGTCGCGGCAATTCGCGGGTGTTTTTATGGGCACACTCTTTTCCCTTGCAACATTCACCCACTTAAATGCTCAAGTTACGGTAACGATTGCCAAAACCGACCCAACTTGCGCCGATTTCACAAACGGCTCGGCTACAGCTACCGCAATCGGCGGCACCGGCCCTTACACCTACAGTTGGAGCAACACCGCAACAGGTGGTAGCATCACCAACATTAGTGCGGGTACTTTCTTTGTTACAGCCACAGATGCCGCTAACAGAACGGCTACTGCAAGCACAACACTCATCGCACCTACCCCGCTCAGCATGACCTTCAACTTCGCGGCTATTTGTACAGGCGGCGCAGTAACGGCTAACGCAATCGGCGGCACACCACCTTACACCTACAATTGGGGTGGCGGCAGAGTTGGCGCAACGCAAACGGGCTTACCAGGCGGCGGCTACAATGTGGCGGTCACGGACTCAAAAGGTTGCTCGATTTATCGGTTTGTCAACGTGCCAACCGCTTTCACTGCAAGCCTTCGCATCGGCGAACTGGTCTGTTTTGGCGATTGCGACGCAGCTATTGATGCCCTCCCACAAGGCGGTACAGAGCCTTACACCTACCGTTGGAATACAGGTGCAACAACGCAGTCTATCGTCGGCATTCCTTCGGGAACGTACAGCGTAACGATTACAGATGCTAACGGTTGCACGGGAACAGCAACCGGAACAGTAGCTAATCCACCCGCTATTAATTTGGCAACAACGGTTGTCAACCCAAATTGCGGTGGCAACAATGGCTCGGCAACCGCAACGGCAACGGGCGGACGTCCACCATTTTCTTACCGTTGGAGCAATGGCCAAACGAGCCAAACAACAACAGGTTTGGGCGTTGGCACTTACTACGTAACGGCAACGGATTCCAAGGGCTGTAACAAGGCGGCAACGGTGGTTGTCACGTCAAATGCAGGATTTACGGTAGGCATTACGCCAACCGACGCAAGTTGTGGCGCATCAAATGGTGCAGCAAGAGCTAACGTAACGGGCGGTACTGCACCTATAAGATACCTATGGAGTACGGGTTCAACGAACCAAACGATTAATAATCTCGGCGCAGGTAACTACACGGTGACGGTAACAGACAACTCGGGTTGTTCGGTTACGGCAACAACAACCATCAACGCGGTGGGCAGTTTGACCATCCTTTTGACGAGTACAAACGCAGCTTGCGGCATCGCAAACGGAACGGTAACGGCAACACCCACAAGCGGTACAGCTCCTTTCAGATATTTGTGGAATACGGGCGCAACCACCTCAACGATTGCCACATTACCCGCAGGCACATACAACGTAACCGTCACAGACGCCAACGGTTGTACGGCAAGCGGTCAAAAATCCATTACACAGACGACTTCATTTGATGTCAATTTAGATGTCCGTAATATTGTTTGTAATGGCCAAACCAATGGTCAAATTTCAGCGATGGTTATGGGCGGTTCAGCCCCTTACACCTATCGTTGGAGCAACGGCGGTACTGTCGCGGTTATTGCCAATTTGGGCGTCGCTACTTATACCGTAACCGTTACTGACCAAAGCGGTTGTACGGCTATCAAGTCGGCAAGCATCACGCAACCTAACGCGATAACGGCTACTATTGCCGCGACAATGACAAGTTGTGGAACGGCAAATGGTACAGCAACCGTCACAGCAGGTGGAGGTACGCCAGGCTATACGTATTTGTGGACAAATGCAAGCACAACCGCTTCGATTTCAGGTCTTGGCGCGGGTGGGTACACCGTTACAGTTACTGATTCAAGAGGTTGTACAGCAACGGCTTCTACAAATATTACAGCTTCAACAACTTTGGATGCAAGTGGTACTGTTACCAATGCAAGATGTAACGGTGGCAACACAGGCGGCATCGCCTTGACGGTCACGGGCGCAAGCGGCACGGTTACTTACACTTGGAATACGGGCGCAACGACCCCCTCAGTATCAAGCCTCACGGCGGGCAATTACAGCGTCACTATCAACGATAGCCGCAACTGCTCGGTTGTTAAGCAATTTACAGTTGGCCAACCAAACGCACTTGCTGCAAGTGTCTCTGGTACAATGACGGCTTGTGGTTCTAGCAATGGTACAGCAACGGCAACGGCTTCGGGTGGCACAAGTGGCTACACATATAGATGGAATACAGGTGCAACAACGGCGGCTATCACAGGTTTGGCGGCTGGTACTTACACTGTAACGATTACGGACGCCAATCTTTGCACAGCATCGGCAAGCATTACAATTACACCCTCAACAGCTTTGTCAGTTAACGTAACAACGACAGCAGTACGTTGCAACGGTGCAGCAACAGGCGCGGCAGTCGCTACCCCTTCGGGTGGCGCGCAGCCTTATACATACAGTTGGAGCAACGGCACAACGGTTGTGTCAACAGTAGCAAATCCAAGCGGTTTGACGGCTGGCAACTACCTTTTGACGGTCAATGATGCCGTCGGTTGTTCTAACTCGCAAGTTGTGACGATTGCTCAACCTTCGGCAATTTCGATTTTTCTTGACGTCAGAGATGCGGTTTGCTCTAGCACTTCGGGCAGCGTTTTGAATACAAGTTCAGTAACGGGTGGCACACAGCCTTACTCTTACCTTTGGAGCAACGGCGCAACAACCTTAGCCCTCAGTAATTTATCGGCGGGTACTTACACCTTGACGGTAACAGATGGCAACGGCTGTACACGCGTTACGTCAACAACAGTTAATTTCATTGCACCGCCAACGGTAACATTGAATCCTACAAATGTTCTTTGCAATGGCGGCAGCACAGGTGTTATAACGGCTGTTCCAACGGGCGGCACTGCTCCTTACAGCTACGCTTGGAACAATTCGGCGACAAATTCGACGATTACGGGCTTAACGGCAGCTACTTATACCGTTACAGTAACGGATTCAAGAAGTTGTACAGCAATTCGCTCGGTCGCTTTGACACAGCCTAATGCTATCTCAATTTCGCAAGTTGTGACCAATGCAACGTGTACAACGGCGGGTAGTATTGCTGCAACAGCAACGGGCGGAACGGGGACTTTAAGCTATTCTTGGAGCAACGTACAGACAACTGCAACGATTACAGGCTTAACGGCTGGCACTTATGGTTTGACAGTAACAGACGCTAATAATTGTAGAGCTACTGCAAGCTACACAATTACGGCGAATACATCACCAAATTTTACGTGTAGTGTAACGCAAACAAAATCAATCACTTACGAAGGTGCAGCTGATGGTGAAGCGCGTGTAACGACAACAAACGGCGTTGCACCGTTCACTTACTTGTGGAGAAATGCAGGTAATACACAAACCACGCAAACGGCGGTTTTCCTACGCGCAGGTCTAGCCTCGGTAACGGTGACGGACGCAAACGGTTGTACCTCTATTTGCAGCATCACATTGATACAACCTGTTTGTGTTCAATTGACAGGTGCAGGGACAATTGGCGGCAACCAAACTTTTTGTAATACGTCTGAATTGACAGGTATTACAGAAGCCACACCAGCAACGGGTGGAACGGGTACAATTGAATATTTATGGATGTATTCTGACTTCACGACTGATTTTAGCGCGGGTGGTTGGAGCATCGTAGCGGGTGCAACGGGTAAGGATTTGCCTGCCAACTTGCTGCCCAACATCGTTCGCCAAACCAATTTTATTCGTTGCGTGCGTCGCTCGGGTTGTGGTGAGTACATTGAAGGTAATGTCGTTTCTAAAATACCAATTGTCAGTATTACACCAACAATTGACCGTTTTCCTTGCTTGAATGCGGTTAGAACGTTCACTGCAACGGACAATGGCGTTGGTGCAACGTATCAATGGAATTTTACAGGTGCGAATATCTTGGCGTCAAATAGCCGCGTTGTCAATGTGACGTTCACGTCGATTGGAACAAAATCGGCGACTTTAACCATCATCAAAAATGGTTGCGCGCAAACCCGTATTTATACAATTGAAGTAACTAACTGCCTTGTTGATTACGGAACACTCTTCGCGTTTAGCGTTAGTGCAACGGGCAATAAAGACGTTCACCTCAATTGGGCAACTACGAACGAGAAGAAAACGAGTAACTATATCATTGAAAAATCAACGGATAATGTTACTTTCTCTCCGATTGCCACAATAACGTCGCAGAATCTGCCGAACAATCTTTACACGTTTACTGACCCTAAACCAAAAATGGGTCGGGCGTTCTATCGGATTCACCAAATGTCGCCGCTAGGTGATGAGGTGATGATGTCGAAAACGGAAAAGATTGTTATTGCGGACAAAGGCCAAACACTCGTAGCTTATCCAAATCCTGTTGGTTCAGTTTTGTTTGTTGAAGCTCTTGATGCGGAAAATACTGAGGGGGTCATTGAAATCTACAATGAAGTAGGCGCATTGGTTCAAACGCAGAAATTTACGTCTAACCAAATTCGCTACGAAATCAATACAAACGACCTTGGAAAAGGCACTTATGTCTTGAGAATTCGGAGAAGCGATGGCACGGTTTCGTCAACGAAAATTAGTAAATTCTAAGTTCGACACGTTACATATAACGCAGTATAAAACAAAAGCGGTTGCTCCTGTAAAGTGAGTAACCGCTTTTGCTTTGTAGCCACAGCGCATAAAAAAATTGAGCTTCGGGCAATATTACCGAGATTTTGCAGCTACGCCGCAACCTAAAATCCCGAAGCGGAAATTGCTGGTGAAGAAGCAGCAATTTCCGCTTTGGCGTTATTCTATTCATTTTCAGTCCTTTCAAGATTTGAAACACGCTTTTATTTATTTCACGTTCTTTATCAAAAATAGACCCCTCAGTATTTTAAGCCTAAAATTAATCAATGTTTGAAAATCGTAAGTATTCATTTGAAAATTGTTCTAGTAAATACCCGATTAATGCGACCTTTGCCCTAAGAAGTGATTTAAAAATTAAAATAATGACTACTATTCAGCTAAAAGCAATGTTCAAACGCGTTGTTCTATTGTTTGTTTTACCAATCTAGCGTTTGTTTCTTTTTCACAAAGTGACCATAGCATTCAAGCCAAATCCCAAACGCCCGTTGTTAGGATAGCCAAATTACACATTGATTCGGTCGTTGGCCTCGCCATTTACGTCGTCGCTTCAATTGGTTGCGCAGTCGTACATTCGATAGAAATGCTCATCGTTTTGCGCTTTTTGCAAGCCCTAGGCGGTTGCGTAGGCATGGTGGCTCCGCGTGCGGTCGTCCGCGACAGCTTTCCCGTTAATGAAAGTGCCAAAATATTTTCTACTTTAATCCTCATTCTAGGCGTTTCGCCGATTATCGCCCTAACTATCGGCAGCTATCTGATAACAACTTTGGAATGGCCGTCGGTCTTTTGGCTGCAATCGCTCATGGGCGTTTTTTCATTAGCGGCGGTTGTGCTTTTATTACCCGAAAGCAAGCAACCCGACCCGACGTATTCGCTCAAACCCGCGCCGATTATGGCGCGTTTTTGGGGCGTTTTCAAAAATTCGCAATTTTTCACTTACACCCTTGCCGCATCCTTGACTTCGGCGGGTATTTACGCCTATTTATCGGGTTCACCGTTCGTTTTTATGAAGATTTTTAACGTCACAGAACAGCAATACGGTTGGATTTTCGGCCTTTTAGCTGCAGGTTTAATCCTAAGTAGCCAGCTCAACAACTTGATGTTGAACCGATTTAGTAGCGAACAAATCATCAAAACCATCTTGCGAATTCAGTCTGTTATTGGCCTTTTTCTATGCGTATTTAGTTTAATGGATTGGCTCAATTTGTACAACGCTATTGGCTTTATATTTTTGTTTTTATGCTGCCAAGGGTTCAGTTTTCCAAATGCGTCGGCCTTGTCAATGGCCCCTTTCAAAAAAGAAGCGGGTACGGCGTCGGCACTTATGGGGGCGTTTCAAATGGGTTTTGGTGCTTTGGCGGCAGCTTTGGTCGGTTTTTTGAGCGATGGAACGGCTTTGCCGATGACAGGCGTAATGGCGGGTTGTGCGTTGTTGGGTTTAATAACTTTGTATTTGGGTTTACCGAATGTCGAAAAAAATGCTCAAAATGCGCCAAATACTGAGGGAGTCTAAAAAATACGGATGGGGTAGTTTTTTTATCAAAAAATGTTTGAAATTCGTAAATAATTATTTGATAGCCTTTAACTACCTTAATACCTTAAAGACTACCTTCACGCTAAATCTATATCTCCCTCAAAAGCCTATGTGTCCATTTACCTATGTGTTTAAAAATAAAATAAAAATATGTGTTAAACCAATATCTAAATTTTTAAATGGAAAAAATAGAGTCAATCGAGGCGTTTTATCAACGGAAATTTGATTGGATTCCCGATAATATAAAAAACGACATTGGGCATTTTAATGTCTTTGCCCACGAACCCCTCGAGGCAGGTAAAACGCGGACGCTGCCGTACAAGCGACGCGATTTTTATAAAATCATGCTCGTCGTTGGTAATATTGATATGCTCTACGCCGACCGTGTTATTACGATTAAAAAGCAAGCGTTGTTCTTTTCAAATCCGCAAATCCCCTATCAATGTCAGAATTTGGAAAGGATGGAAAGCGGTTTTTATTGCATTTTCAATCAGCATTTTTTTCATCAATTTGGCAATTTGAGCCAATACTCCGTTTTCCAACCCATTGAAAATCAAGTATTTGAGTTGACAGACAAGCAAGTTGACGACATTACGGCGATGTACAAAAAAATGTTTGAAGAAATCAATTCAAACTATCACCACAAGTACGATGTACTGAGGGGCCTCGTTTTTGACCTCTTACATTATGCGATGAAAATGCAGCCGTCCACACAATTCGACAAGCAACCTATCAATGCAGCACAACGTATTTCAACACTTTTTCTAGAACTTTTGGAGCGACAATTTCCGATTGACGAAAACCACCCCTCAGTAAATTTGCGTTCTGCATCCGATTTTGCGCGTCAATTAAACGTTCACGTCAATCATTTGAATCGGGCATTGCAAGAAACGGCTCAAAAAACAACGTCGCAAATCATCGCTGAAAGAATTTTGCAAGAAGCAAAAACATTGTTGAAACATAGCAATTGGAACGTCTCCGAAATTGCCTACGCCTTGGGTTTTACCGAAGTAACACATTTTAACAATTTCTTTAAAAAACATACACAGACCACGCCTTCAAAATTCAGAAGTGTTTGATTTTCGTAAGATTAGCGATAGTTTGATGGGCCACAGATGCGACTGATTGACGCTGATTTTTTATTCACGAATTACACAGATTATACGGGTTAACACGGATTCTAAAGTATTTTCATTTAAAATCTCTCGTGAATACTCTTATGTGCTTTACAATCAGTTGAAATCTGTGTAATCTGTGGATAAGAAATCGGTGTCAATCAGTTTCATCTGTCTAATGAGTGTTCCCTTACGTCTAAAAGATTATAAACCGATTAAAAATACTTGTGAAGCTCAATTATCTTTGATTCAACAAGCTGTGTGATTTCAATTTAATGTACTTTTATTTTGCTCCTAGCATAAACTAAACGGGTTGTCATTGCGAGGCACGAAGCAATCTTTAAAATATTCGTAGTCAATTAGTTATAACAGAGTGCTAAAACTCAAAAGATTGCTTCGTGCCTCGCAATGACGACGTTTTTTATTGATTTACTAGGAAAGTAAAAAGTACATTAAATTGAAATCACACCCTTTAACAAGTATTTTGCTTGCAGCAAATTCATCACTTTTCACTTTTCACTTTTCACTTTTCACTTTTCACTTTTCACTTTTCACTTTTCACTTTTCACTTTTCACTTTTCACTTACTTGT
>JAYSRS010000541.1:0-3298 GCA_043720935.1 Saprospiraceae bacterium | reverse complement strand
TAACCGTACTTATGTTGAATAAAAGTAATCACTTAGCCTAAAAAGATTTTTATACGGATTGACGGATTAAAATGATTTATGGATTTTTTTCTACTTACTTTTACTGAAATTGAAATCTGTAAATCCTATAAATCCGTCAATCCGTGTAAAAATCCTTTGTAGCTAAGTATTTACGAATAAAATATCGTAATTCAATCTTTCCACTCTCTCAACACAACTATAGCCTGTTGCAAAAACACCGTTTTTTCAGCGACAATGCGTTGAAAAAGACGTTTGGCTTCGGTCTTTTTACCCCATTTTAAATAACTATTGGCTAAGTACCAGAGCGTATTTTCATACACAGTGCCTGTTGCTTGTTTTGCTAAAACTCTGTTGAATTCTGCAATGGCTTTTGGGTAATTTTCCTTGTTGTAATGCGTCATACCTAATTGATAATTGCTTATACCTGTGTCTGCACTTTGATATTTTGTTGGCGTTTCATTGCGCTTTCCTGCCACTTGCACATCTTTTAAGGCTTCATTATTGGGGGTTTGAGGCAACGAATTTTGAGCTGCCGCTCCCGGGTAGTTAGCGGTTACATCTATGTTTTGTGGTGTTTTATTATTGGGTTGTAACACTTGTTCGTAGTTTGCAGGGGGTATAATCGGTTGTGGGCTGGAGGGGGCAGAAACAACAACCTCGCTTTTGGGTTCTTCTTTTTTTAGCCCGTCTTCTTTTGCTTCTTCTACATTTTCAGAAGGCTTGACGGGGCTTAAATTGGGTGACGTACTGTATCCTGTTGCTTGTGGGTCACCTGTTACTGTGACGGTATAAGCACCCGTTGCTATTGTTCCATTTGGGATGTTGCTTGGGATGTTTATCGTTGTACCTGATGTCGTTGCGCTTGTGACGACAATGGGCGGCTCTTTCACTTCACGCCCTGTTTCGGTTCTCAATTTTTCAGCGTAAGTGTTTTTATCTGCACCTACTGGCGTTTTAGCCGCATTAGCTTCATTGTCAAAATTTATGTCTGCGCCCCGTGGCGCAGCATCTGAATAATCAGAAATATTTGAGCCTAATGTACCTAATTTACTTTGATTTTTTGCTACTTTTTCATCTTTTTTAGGCGTATTGACAACTGCTAAATTTGATGAAATGTCACTTCCCTTTTCATCAATAGGCTTTTGAGCTTCGGTAATATTGGGTAAAATGGTCGGTGTTCCCGCTACAACAGGTGTCTGATACTGAGGGGGGAGATTGGGTGACGGGGTCTCTACTATTGTTCCCTTTAAAGGCTCATTGGCTTGTTTATAATAGACAATTGAAGCGGTTATCAGTAGCGCAATACTGGCTGCGGCAGCCCAAAAACGATAAGATTGAGGGACGCTTTTTAGTTTTAAAAGCGGTTTCCCCGTGATTTTATTTGGAAAAGCGGTATTAATTTTTTCATCAAGTTGGTTCAAATGGGCTTCAAATTGGGGGATGTTTTCAACCATCAATGCACCTTCTAAAGCCTCACTGCACAACTCACACTGCGATAAATGGCTGTCTATTGCACGCACATCGGCTGCGCTGCATTGGTCTTGCACGTAGCTCAAAAGCTGGTCTTGTGTTAAACACTTATCTATGACAGCATTTTTATCCATTTCTTGAAAATACTTGATTGTCTTTATATTTTTTGTAAAATCTTCTTCAAATTGGCTTTGCCGTTTTGAATATGGCTTTTTATTTCATTCATCGTCAAACCTGTTTCTTGCAGAATTTGCTTGTAGGATTTATCTTTTAGATAAAACAATTCTAAGCACAGCCGATGTTCGGGTTTCAACAACTCCAAGCCGTTGTCTAATTTTTGATACAATAATTCTTTCCAATTATCTTCTTCTAACCCCCCCTCAGTATTTTCCTGTTTTTGGGCTGTTTCAAGGGGTAAATTTTCAGGAAACTCCAATTTTATGCCCACTTTTCGCAGTTTTCCAAAACAATGATTGCGGGTGACAGTGTGCAACCAGCCTTTAAAATACGTGATTTCTGTTTTTTGTAAATCAAGATGTAATTTTTCAAAAATTTCCATAACCGTATCATCGGCATCACTTTCATTTTTTAAATATTTCACACAAATAGATGAAACCAAGTGCTTATACCGCTTAAATAAGACTCCAATACAGCCCATGTTGCCTGTTGCATGGTAGTGCTCCAGCAAAGCATTGTCGGTAAGTGTGAACAATTGGTTTTCAGACATAAAAAAGGCAATGTGATTATTTTACAATTTTTTTTATGGAATTTTTTTAATTAAAACGTCTGTAAAAGGTAGTCTGCAAATTTAGGAAAAAAAATATCTGTTTTAATCTATTTAAAAATTTAAAATAAATAATCCAATGAAAAAAAACTTTTTAAGATTGCTCGTGGTTCTTTTAATGACCCCTACCTTATTTTACGCTCAATCCAATATGGATAAAACCCTTAAATCAACCGTTCAACGCGCCACTATTTTTCAGCAAGGCGCACTTTTGACTTCTACCGAAATGATTTCGGTCGGTTCTGGAACAACAAATATCATCTTTGAAAACGTCTCTCCACAACTTCAAGCCAATTCTTTGCAAGCCTCTGGCAAAAACGATTTGGTGATTATGGACGTGCAGTACCGCTTGAAATACGCCGAAGTCACCAAAGCGGATGTCAAAGCCGACGACCCACGTGTCGTAAAGTGGCAAGAAGAACGACAAGTTGCCCAAGATTCGCTTGATGATTTGGCTTATGTGCGTTCGGATATTTCGACCCGTACCCAAACCCTCCAAACGGAACGCTCCATTATTTCCAATAATCGGATGATGCGGGGCGAATTTCAGAAGGATTCATTGCCTTTATTGATGCAAAGCGTGGATTATTTCAGAAAAAGGCAAAACGACATTGATGCCGAATTGTTGAAATTGCAAAAAGAAACGGCGCAAGAAGTCCGTCTTCGCAACAAATTAAGTCAACGCATCGGCACGCTCAATGCCTTGATTTCGGGTCTTGGCGTTCCCGTAGATAACAATCCTACAAAGCCGATTCCGCAGGTTATCGTGACGGTTATGGCGGAGCGGGCAATGGTGGCGGAAGTGAGTTTGACCTATTTTGTCAACGCCGCAGGTTGGACGGCTTCTTACGATTTACGGGCATCGAAAGAAAGTCAAAGCGTGGAAATCAAACACCGCGCAAGGGTGTATCAAAACACGGGCATTGATTGGAAAGATGTTTTGCTCACGCTTTCAACGGGCGACCCAAATCAAGAAAATACGAAGCCGACTTTGACCCCTCAGTATCTTGCGTTTTATCAACC
>JAYSRS010000540.1:0-9418 GCA_043720935.1 Saprospiraceae bacterium | reverse complement strand
TTTCACATAGGTTCACATATAATTTTTACGTAAAAGCCTATGTGAACCTATGTGAAAACTACTATGTTTCTATGTGTCAAAAGCAAATACCTAAATTGTGTAGGGTTTCAAGTAAAAAAATAGTAAAAATACTGAGGGGTCTATTTTTTAATTTTATTCCTCCTCAACAGGCTCGGGAATTGGTGTAATCATCTGTAAATGAACGACTTTTTCTTCGTCGCGGCTAACTGAAGCGAAGCCTAAAATACCACCTGATGCCTTAGCAATACTCATGGCCAAAGTTTGGTAGCTGTGGTACATTTTATAACCAACTTTGGAGTCAAGTTTAGCCAAAATTGGGTCTAATTTAGCCAATTCGGTTGATAAAGTTGCTTGGCGCAAAGCCGTATCCGTCGGCAAGGCTTTGAGCATATCGTTGAAAGTGATTTTAAAATTGGCCGCTACTTGGTCATAAAATTCTTGCAACCATTCTTCGCCTGAATAGCCGCGAATATGGGCTACTTTATCCGCCCAAGCCACTTCTTCGGCGTCAATTGTTCCGTCAGCCCCTGCGACGAGAATAGAAATTTGGACAACTGCCATTTCGAGTTGTTGTAGTTCCGAAGGCGTTAGATTTTCAAAATGTGTCATAAACAATGAATTTTCAAAAGTGATGCGCTTCCAAACAGCGCGTTTTAACAGGGGCAAAAGTAATAACTGATGCCTAATTTTTATGCAAAATTTAAGATTAGTTTATGCCACATGGGCCACTGATTGGACTGATTGGGCTGATTTACACTGATTTTTTTACGATTTCCTAGAAAAAAACCAGTGTAAATCAGCCCAATCAGCCCAATCAGTGGCCCATAAAATTTAAAATCTGAAATTTATCCCCCCTCAGTATTCTTGGTATTTTCAAGCGAAACGGGCATTTTTTCTTTCAAATTGCCGCTTTGAACCTTGGCGAACAAGTGCTTAAATTTCAAAAACTGCATTTCAAACCACTCATAACTTGCTGCTGAAAAGGCCAAAGTCAAGGCGAATGTCACCAAATAATAAATGGAATTGGCCCACCAAGTATTCAATTCGGGGTTAAAATAACGGGCAACGTGAAGGCCAAAAATGATGGCGATGCCGTGCCACATATAAATTGAATAGGATATTTTGCCGAGATAATCCATCGTTTTGTTTTCCATATCGAACAACGAATCGGGGTTTGCGGCCAAATTCAAGATAATGACAATGAAAAATAAAGAATAGAACTCATGGTTGACACGGGGAATTTCGACGCCGAAAACGACCATCACAATCACAGCCAAAACGACCAAAATTTGCACCCATTTCTTAAAAATTGGCCGTAAAATTCGCATATTGTAATTGTACAAAAAATACGCGCCAATACCGCCGATAGCCATGCAGCTAATGCGTAACATGGCGAAAAAACGATAAGCGAAAGTGACGAATTTTGTTTTAGTCGCCGCTTGGCTAATGTCGGGCGATAAATCGGCAAATTGATACAATACATTGGTTATCAATATCAAACCAAATATAATTCCTAATAATACGGCCAAATAACGTTTAGAAAATTTGACCATCCATGGCCAAACCAAGTAGAATTGTTCTTCGATACCGATGCTCCACGTTTGAGCGATAAAGGGCATATACGGATAGAGATTCGCAATAACATTTGGAAACAAGAGTCCATAGAACAAGAGTTTCACGCCAAATTTATAATGTACCCCCTCAGTATATTGCGGGATGTCGAAGAAAGGAATATGCGGCAAAACGAACAAGCCGAGGCCAATAATCAAGTAATACAATGGCCAAATCCGTAAGACGCGACGGATGTAAAATTCCTTGACGGCCACCGTTCCAAAGCGTTCTTTTTCGGCTAAAAGCAAATAGGTTATCAAAAAACCGCTCAACGTGAAGAAAAGTGTTACGCCTAATTCTCCGATGATTTTGATGCAATGCCACTTAAAAAACAGGCTTGGCAAACCAAAAAACAGCTTAATTTGCTCCAGATGATGGATAATGACCACAAAAGCCGCGATAAAACGCAGCCCGTTGAGGCTTGGAAAAAAAACTTTGGCAGTTTTAGCGGCAGGTCGAACGGCAGTGTCGAGCGTGTGATTCATCGTCGTGATTTCTCGTTTGTATGTTAAAAAATAAGTAATTCTACTGTCCACAGATTACGCGGATTTTAACTGATTTTTATCCACAATAAATAAAACGATTTGACAAATTCGTATTAATCCGTGTAATTCGTGGATAGAAAACGCGGCAAAAATAGACATAAAACAGGGTACTATGTGATGTTTTGTACAATAACAAACTGTTTATTTTCTGTAATGGCCTTTCTTTCGGAAAAAATCTTGATTTACTTCCGCTTCCAAATTCGGTTTAACCACCGATTTAGTTCATTCACCCCCACTTTTAAGCCATTCACGGACATTGTTATTTTTTGGACAGATGCGATGCGCCAACTTTGTGCCAGCAATCAAAGCTATTGCAACTTATTCAATTCATGTTTTACAAAAAACGTCTAATTATGACAACCACTATCAGTACCAAGGCAATCGCCCTTAAAACCTTATCAACTTTATGCGTCGTTTGCTTGGCCTTCGCTTGTTCGAACCCCAAAAGCAACGCACCACAAACGGACGCCACGGCTCAAACTGCCACCGCCACCACTAACCCAAGTGCTACCGAATCCATTACCATTTCTGGCATCGTCAAGGCCATTAAATTCGGTAAAGACGGCTATACTGCCGACGTGCAAACCGAAAAAGAGGGTCTCTACGCCGCTTTAGTGTCCATCGTCAATGTCGGCGGCCCCGACAAGTACAAGTCTTGTGAAATAGAGGACGAAGTCGGTTTCAAAGGTGTTCCTTCCGAGATGAATGGCGTCAAACAGTTGCGTGTCGAGCAGATTTTATTTGTGCGGCTCGGAAATGGAACGGCGAGTGCGCAAGCAGGGAGAGTTGCAGAGGACACGCACACGCTTATGTCCATTGAACCAACAGGGTTTAGAGGTATTAAAATCGGTGATGCGATTAAAAAGCACGGCAGCGACTATGTTAAAAAAACCACTTTGAAAACGGGCGAAGGCAGCTTCGAGGCTTACGCAATCACGGATTTTGAGAACAATCCTGCGGGTTTTTTGATGCCCGACCCTAACAACAAACTTTTGGTGGGCGACATTACGGTAGAAACGACAATGGCATCAACCGACAAAGGCATCAAAGTTGGCGACACTTTCAAGGATTTATTGAAGGCTTATCCTAATATTGAAGTTCATGGGTCAGAATCGGAAGGCCGCACGTATGCGACGGCAGGTAAATTGTCCTATCGGTTGAATGTGCCCAACTTCACCTATGAGGTTGACAAAGCGAAAATTAAAGCTACCGCTAAAATTACGCAAATTGTGATTGGGCGTAAATAAAAGTCTCTCAAACATAAGTCGTCCCGAATTATCTTGTCAGATGATTCGGGACGACTTATGTTTAGAGAATTTGTAAAAAAGATCTTACCCACTCACGTTACGAAAGCGGCTAAAATGACCCATTGATTTGAGAAATATGACTGATTTACTGATGTTACGCATTAAAATAGGGCGTTGCCTTATTCTAATCGATTACGCGCGCTTAGCGTTTTAAAGGTTAAAGGAAATTTGTAAAAAACCCGCTGGTACAAGGCTAATTTCAGATTTCAAATTGTAATTCTAGCTTGAAATCTGAAATCTGAAATCACATCCCCAACGCCTTCAACTCGTCAATCCCTTTATAATAGGTCAAATCGTGGAAAGACGGTACGACCGACACGTAACCATTTTTAACAGCCCAAACATCGGTGTCCGTTGCGTCGGGTTCGAGGTTGTTGAACACGCCCGTTAGCCAATAATACGGACGGCCAAGCGGGTCGCGGTTTTCTTGGAATTTTTCTGTCCAACGTGCTTCGGCTTGTCGGCAAACTCTTAAGCCTTTGATGTGTTCCAAAGGCAATTTTGGAAAATTCACGTTTAATAGATTGGCTTTCAAGCTTTTATGCGTGAGCATAAAGTTGCACACTTCTGTAATGAACGGTTTGCAAGGTTCAAAATTGGCATCAAAAGAAAAATGGTCGAGCGAAAAACCGACCGACGGAATGCCCTCCAAACTCGCTTCCATCGCCGCCGACATGGTGCCAGAATACAAAATATTGATGCTCGCATTAGAGCCATGATTGATGCCACTGACGCATAAATCAATCGTTCGGTCTTTCAAAACCAAAAATTTGGCAATTTTCACGCAGTCCACGGGCGTACCCGAACACTCGTAGGCTTCGATTTCGGGGAAGTTCTTTTTATCTCGGTTTATCCTAATCGGTTCGTGAATCGAGAGTGCGTGGCCTTTTGCCGATTGTGGACTATCGGGTGCGACAACCACAACTTCGCCGATTTCTTTCACCACTTCAATCAAAGCGCGAATCCCAGGCGCAAAAATACCGTCGTCGTTGACGACTAAAATCAATGGCTTTTTCATAATTTCTATATTTCTAACTGGCTCTTGTCTATCAAGTGCCTTTTCCTTTATTTTCTACAAAAGTATAAACCTTTTTCAGAAAATACTGAGGGGTCTGTTTTTTTTATAAATTTGCTCGACAATATTTTGTTGAATCACGATTCAACAAACTTTTCTTAATTCTAAAACAACAACCATGTCCGAAATCGCCTTAAAATTGATACGCAAAGCTAAAGAAAACCACACCGATTTAGAAAACCTATTTATCTTTGTCTAAAATAATTGAAAAATGGAATCAGTAGAAATCAGTGTCACGCAACAAATGGATGGTTTTGTATTTGCCTTGCGGCCTCGTGTGCAACGCGACTTGCTCAAAGCCTTTCCTAATTTGAGTCCACTCAATGCGATTTACGTCAGTTTCGATACAAAAAAAGGAATTGCCGCTTTGTCGCCCCGCTTGGAACTTCATATTTTCCCTGCTTTACTCGGCATGACCGATAAAAACGATTTGCATGGCGAAGTGAAAAACATTCGTTTCATCGAAGCAGGAACGGATAAAAGCCTTTATGTCTCCACTCTTTAAATTCAGTAACACTATGAATCAAGACCATTTATACCTCGGTAAAGCGGGACAAGCCTACGTTATGTCTCAATTTTTAGTGCGCGGTTGGAATGTTGCCGTTCCAGAAGTAGATATTGGTGACGATATGTTTGTCGTGAGAGATGCCGTAGGTGATTTTTCACGAATTCAAGTCAAAACAGCCAATATCGTTAATCGCAAAAGCGGTTACAGCGCACAATTCAGCGTCCCGATTCCACAGCTTGAAAAATCGCCCTTTCCCGAATTAACCTACTGTTTTGTTTTACGTGCCGAAAACGATTGGCAAGGCATCGTCATGATTTCACGTATGGAATTGTTAAATCTCTACGATTTATCCGACATTGGCTCTCGCCACAATGACGTTCTGATGCTTTATTTTTCCTTGAAAAACAATCAATTGTCCTGTTCAAAAGTAGATTTGACGCATTTTCTAAATGATTTCAGTCGCTTCCCAAAACTCGTCGCATAAATCCTTAAAATCTTTTAAAAATCCTTTCATCCTAATTCTAAAACAAAAGCCATGTCGGAAATAGCCTTAAAATTGATACGCGAAGCTAAACAAAAGCGCGCAACTAGACTTGACCTCGGGAATTGCGGACTTACCGAATTGCCTAAACGACGGTAATTTCGTATTTTGATAGAAAAAGCCTTGAAAATCTTGCTCATTTTTTAAAAAGCGTTACTTTTGTAAGAAAATAAAAAGTATGGAAATGATTAGCGTTGCTCGACAAAACAAGTCCCTTAGTTTCTTACCAAATATGGCTGAATTGCCTGTATCTGAATTGGAAGTCTATCTGATTGAGATTAGCGCACTCATTCGGCGCAAGCAAACGACGGATAATGTTGTTCGTGAACGCGTGCTTTTGGACAAAATAACCCAAACCGTTTTGAGCAAAAAGAAAACGCAACGCTATCAAGAATTGGTAGAAGAACTAGAATTTGGCAGCTTAACGGATGCCGAACACGCCGAATTTATGCGTTTGGCAAACCATGAAGAAAAATTACGCAACCAACGCGTAAAATGCCTCATCGAATTGGCCCAACTCCGCGCCGTCTCTTTGCCTCAATTGATGGTGGATTTAGGTTTAAAAACGGCTCAAAATGCCTAAACGATACATTCCAATTGCCATTCAACGCGCCGTCATTGCGCTCGCGCAAGGCTATTGCGAATATTGCGTTGTGCCTTCCGACTATTCAACCGCTTTTTTCAATTTTGACCATATCGAACCCATTAGCCAAAATGGCACATCAGAATTAGACAATTTAGCCCGAACGTGCGGCATCTGCAACGGCTGTAAACATGACAAAACCGAGGCTATTGACCCATTATCCAAAGAAATGCACCGCCTTTATCATCCTCGACAAGACAAATGGAAAGACCATTTTGAATGGAGTAAAGACACGTTGAGAATCATCGGTAAAACCGCTATTGGCCGTGCCACAATAGATTTGCTACAAGTCAATCGTAAAAGCAATATCAATTTGAGAAAATTATTAAAAATGGGAGGTTTGCATCCACCCGATTTTACGAAATAGCACCCCCTCAGTAAAATCCTATTAAATCCTAAAAATATTAAAAATCCTACTTCAATAAACGTCTTAAATCCTTAATATCTTTTAAAAATCCTTTTATCCTAATTCTAAAACAATACCCATGTCGGAAATCGCCTTAAAATTGATACGCGAAGCTAAAGAAAATCGCGCAACTCGCCTTGACCTTGGAAATTGCGGCCTCACCGAATTGCCTGAGGCGTTGTTTGAATTGACTTGGTTGGAGGAGTTGATTTTGAGTAGTTCTTGGAATGAGTATTCTTTTGAAAAAATGAATTGGGAAAGTTTTGAATCCTTAAATAAAGGGAAAGCGAATCATATAAAGTTTATTGATTCAAATATAAAGACATTAAAACAGCTAAACAAACTGATTGCAAGTGGAAAATGGGATAATAGATGGGAATTAAATGATTTAAGTCCACTGAAAACGTTAACAACATTGCAACATATTAACATAGATAAAACAAAAATAAGCGATTTAAGTCCTTTAAAGGGCTTAACAGCGTTACAAACGCTCTCTATGAACTCTACCCGTGTTCGTGGGTTAAATTCTTTAAAAAATTTAACAGCGTTACAGTTGCTTTCCATTGACTCTACACGCGTAAGTGACTTAAATCCTTTGGAAAAATTAACACAATTACAATTTCTTGATGTTTCCCGAACCCAAGTTGAGGATTTAACCACGATTAGTAAATTGTTTAAAAATCCAAAGTTCAAATTTAATTACACTAACTCTCCAATTACAACCCCACCAAAAGAAATTTTAGATTTGGGCAATTCTTCAGTGATAAATTATTTCAATCAAATCATATTTAGTGAAGAACAACTAGATGTGGTTCTCCAAAGTTTGGAAATCAAAATTTCCTCATTAAAAAAATCACAAATTAACAGCAGTTATTTAAATGAGAAACAAGACATTAATGAAGAAATTAGAAAACATGAAAATCTTTTTAATAAAATTAAAATTGCCAGAGACGAACAGAAAAAAAACGGTACAGGAGTAATATTCGAAATTAAAAAAAATCAATCAGAGTCTAGTATATTCATTGAATTGGGTAAAGTCGAACTCTACGAAGCCAAACTAATCATAGTAGGCGAAGGCGCAACAGGCAAAACAACTTTATTTGAAAAGCTAAAAGACAACAATTTCCAACTCACGGACACCGACGAAACCCACGGCATCAACATCCACGAAGGTTTAGCCTTTCATCATCCTTTGATTGGGGAGAACGTCTTTAACGCCAATTTATGGGATTTTGGCGGCCAAGAACTGCAATACATGACGCATCAATTCTTTTTGACGCCGCGTGCCTTGTACGTTTTGATGATGGATGCGCGGAAAGAATCGCCTAATTTGGCGTATTGGTTTAAGATTATCAGCCTTTTGGGGCGCGACAATCAGGACTCGACGGAGAAAGTGCGCTTGCTTTTGGTGTTCAACAAACGCGGCAACACGACGGGGACACCCCCTCAGTATCAGGACCAATTGAGCTACTACGCGGACAGTTTGGACGTGCAATACCTCGAAGTGGATTTTGCGGACAATGATTATCGGTTCGATGCCTTGCAAAAGGCGATTCAACAGAGTTTGGTGACGCTGCCGATTGTCAAATCGCAATTGCCGCGCTTGTGGAAAGTGGTGCGCGACGACCTCCGCGAAGAAGCCCGACAACAGAATTACATCACGACCGACCGTTTTTCGGCGATGTGTTCCAAACACGGCATCACGGAAGAAGCCGATCAATGGTTGTTGAGTGGTTATTTGCATCAATTGGGGTCGTTGCTGCATTTTCAAAACGACAACGCCCTCATGCAATTTGTGATTTTGAGTCCGCAATGGGCCACCGACGGCGTTTATACGTTTTTGTCGGCGGAGCGCATCAGTAACAACAAAGGGCGATTTACGAAGACCGATTTCTATGACTTATTGGCCGCCAAAGACTACAAACGCAACGATGCGGGTTTGGTGTTGCAATTAATGACCAAAAACAATTTTGATATTTGCTACGAAGCCACGGAAGGGCATTACGTGGCCGCGCAATTGTTGCCCGACAATGCGCCCGTTTATCCGTGGGTTGCCCGCGATGTGTTGCAATTCCGTTACCAATATCCGATTATGCCCAAAGGCTTGATGTCGCGTTTGATTGTCCGATTGAGCGACGATATTGAGCGCGACGGTGCGACAAACGAGCAAGTTGTTTGGAAAAAAGGCGTTGTGTTGTTCATCCAACTCAAAGAAGGCCATTGTCGGGTGCGGCTTCGGGAAGACGATGCGGAATCTAAAAGCGGTTTGCGCCAAATCTTGATTGATGTGATGGGCGACAAAGAAGCCCGAAAATACGCCCTCCGTCGGGTGCGCGATACGGTCGAAGACCTCCATAAAAGATGGTTTCGCAGCATCAAACCCGACGAAATGGTGCCGTGTTGTTGCTCTGAATGTGTCTCAAATACGGTGAATCCGCAGTTGTATAAATTGGAAAATCTCTTAAAATTACGCAGTAAAGGCGCAAATATCCCTTTGCGTTGCTACGATTCGGCAGAAGAAGTGTTCACGCAACAGCTTTTGGAAGGCGTGTACGATAAAATGGAGATTCGAGAAATGGAAAATCAGGGGAAATACTGAGGGGGTAAGTTTTGCAATCAATTGTTAACAAACACGTGAGTTCTGAATTAAACACATTGATTGTCAATTATTTATGCTCGAAATTTAAACTAAAAAACGTCGTCATTGCGAGGCACGAAGCAATCTGCCCAATTTCGCAGTCTGCTGAAACAAAAAGATTGC